>JAHWHI010000005.1 GCA_019323355.1 Candidatus Woesearchaeota archaeon
CAAGACAAAACGCATCGATACTTGCATCCAGGCGCACATGGCAGTAAACTTTATATTGGCCATCTATGTGTTGTACACTGGACAATGGATGCTATGGTAAAACACGTGACAGAGGATGGTTCTGTTACTTTTATCTCCAAGAGATATGATGAAGCTTACCATTCTTTGACAGGTGCGAGAGAAGAAGCTTTCAAAAAGTATGCAGAACCTTGCAAGATAAAAGAGCTGGCTAAAAAAGGGAACATATCAATACTTGATTTCTGTTTCGGTCTGGGTTATAACACAGCAGCTGCACTCGATGTCGCGCTAAAAGAAAACCCAAACTGCAAGATCACAGTAGTCGCATTAGAAATTGATGAAGAAATCCTGGCACAGATAGACAAACTAACTCCAGAGATTGACCACTATGATATTATTAAGAAATTATCAAGACAAGAAGGAAAGATAAAAGAAATAAAAGAGACAAGCGAAAATAAAAATATCCATATTAAACTGCTAGTTGGTGATGCAAGGGAAACCCTCGATTTAATCCAGGAAAAGTTTGACGCTGTCTTCTTTGATCCGTTCTCACCAAAGAAATGCCCAGAGCTCTGGACAGAAGAGATATTTGCAAAAGTCAACAAGTTGATGAACAAAGACGCGATTCTCGCGACATACAGCTGTGCAGGCGAAGTCAGAAGAAATATGAAAGAGGCTGGCTTCAAGGTTGTTGATGGCCCGATTGTCCGCAGATGGAGTCCGGGAACATTAGGGATAAAGGTTTAAATATACCTTCCAAAACATTCTCCTACATGCCCCTGTAGTATAGCCTGGATAGTACATGGGATTGCGGATCCTAAGGCCCGGGTTCAAATCCCGGCAGGGGCATTTTCTTTTCCATTAGATTAATATACCTAAATCCTCTTAGCTCTTCTATGATCACAAAGAGATACAAAGAGAAAGTCACAACAGGGAAAAGCCATTGGTCAAAAAGAGGTTCTCCTATCAACAGCTATTTGAAATCAATCAAAGCTCACTTTGGAAAATTTAAAGGTTTGAGGCTTCTTGATGCTGGCTGCGCAGAAGGGAAATTTACATACGAATTCTCAAAAAAAGGAATCAAGGCAGAAGGCATTGATTATGAGAAGAAATTCATTGCACTGGCAAAGGCAAGCTATCCAAAGATCAAGTTCAGGCCTGGAAACATCGAGAAGCTGCCTTACAGATCAAATTCATTTGACATTGTCTTCTGCATCAACACCTTGTTCTACACAAAGGCAAGCAAAAGCCTTCCCGAGATTGAGAGGGTGCTCAAAAATGGCGGACTCGGAATCATCACTTTGGATGAAAATATAATCGATCTGGATAAAGGCAAGCAGATCCATAAGTTAGACATAGAAAAAACGCTCACGCTTCTGAAAAAATCAAAGATAAAAAGCAGAAAACCCAGACAAAGATTAGACAAAGAGCCTTTCAAGCACAAGCATTATTTCTACGAGATAGTGTTTGAGAAAATATAATTACTTCCACTTCTTCACCCCAACCTTTTTGCAATATTTCTCAATCACGCATTTAGAACATCTAGGTACTGGTGCGAGACAGACTGTTTTTCCATGATAAACAAACAGTTCATTGACCAACTTCCAGTACCGCTTCGGCACAATCCTCTCCAGCTCGCGTTCTGTCTGCAAGGGAGTTTTTGTCTTCACCCATCCTAATCTGTTGGCAATCTTATAGACATGCGTATCAACTGGAATCGAAGCAAGATTGAAAGCATAAACTCGAACACAGCCAGCAACCTTAGAACCGACACCTGGCAACTTAACCAAATCCTCCTTGCTCTCTGGAACTTTGCCTCCGAAATCTTCAATCAGCATCCTTGAGGCAAGCACAATATTCTTTGCCTTATTCCTATAGAAACCAATCCGCCTGATGAATTTAGCTACATCATTGATATTCGCCTTTGCTAGCTTCTGCATTGTGGGATATTTCTTGAACAATTCCTTGCACAAAGGCATTGTGACTTCATCACGCGCACGGGCGCTCAATATAGTGCCTATAAGAATCTTCCATTTGTTGTATTTAGTGCTGAACTCGCCAAGCATTGTAGTGCCATGATATTTGGCGAGCTTGCGAAGCACTTCTGCTATCTCTCTTGCCATGCATCCCTCAAAGAAGCCCTGCTATTAAAATCTAACCCTCGCGTAAGTTTTAAAAACAACTTAAAACATAAATATCCTATGGCACAGTCGAAATATCCAACATATAAGTTTGAAGAAGATCCATTAGTACTTAGAACTAGAGACCATTTCTTTGATTTATATATAAAAGGTATTAATCAGAAAGAAACTGAGCTCGGAAAAAGATTGCGAGCAGACCCTGTTCTTATCAAGTCTTGGGCTGAATTAAAAAGAGAGAAAGGCAGCGAAGAATATAACAGGATAATCAGACGAATCAAGAGAGAGCACCCAATGATGGGGGCGATATTGAAAGTAAACAGTCCTGGATTTCGTGCACCATTACCGATCGGCTACCAGTTTGTCAACATTGCAGGAGCAGGCGGCTCAGGAAGCTCTATTTATCTTGGAGTGAGAAATATAGCAAATCTCACTTTTGAGATCTTCAAAGGAATGATCACAAGAAAAGAGTTAGACATTTCTGATCTTCATGTTAACCAGCTGAGATATCTGGAACAAGTATTTCAGAGCGAGGCAAAAGCAAGAGAATTTCATGAATATCTAACAAATCTGCCTATTGAAAGAAAAATCATTGCTGCAAAAGTACTGGTCGACGATAATCCGATGGCACAAGAAGATGCTGGCCCTTCAACATTAAAAGGGGCTTCTGCTCTAGACCCAACCCTTGATGACATCACAGCACGAAAACTGGAAAAAATCCAGAATGGAAAGATGTCTCATCAGGAAAAAGTCATTGAGAGATTCGCGCGAGAAGGCGAAATCCTAAGAAATCTTGACCATCCGCATATTGTCCGTGTTTTCAACTGCGGAAACGTCGTAAGATATATGGACCCAAAAAACAGAGAAGATCCAAGAAGACTTTTCTTCTACACAATGGAATTCCTTCCAAAAAGTTCCGAGAATGGCCTTATCCCGCCAGAAAAAGCAGTGCCTTTAGCAATTGCAGTAGGCGAAGGCCTTGTTGCAATGCATGACAGAGGAATCATCCATAGAGATATCAAATCACAGAATGTTATGTTTGATGCAAAAGGAATTCCAAAAGTCACAGATCCGGGAATTGCAAAGAGAACAAAAGTTGAAGAATACGAACGTACCTGTGTATCATTAACAGAAGACGGGCAGGCAATGGGAACCCCTTATTACATGCCTCCAGAACAGATCGAAAATTCAAAACGTATTGATTTCAGGGCTGACGTTTACTCTCTGGGTATGACCTTATACAGATGGGTATCAGGAATGTTTGCTTATGATTTTAGCAAAGCAGTTGGCCTACAGGGAGTTCTTGAAGAGATCAGAAGAGGAAAACAAATTCCTCTGAGCAGATTCATCCCAAAAAGAAACAAACCTCTGGAATGGGTCATCATGAAAGCAATAGAAAAAGACCCTTGCAAGCGTTTCCAGACAATGAGAGAGTTTGTGGATGCTTTAAAAAAGATTTCTCAATAAAGTTTTTATATTGGTTGTCTTGGTCAATATATATATGGTTGATCTGAAGCAAAAGTTAGGCAGTAATTTTGAAGATCCCTTGATTTTAAGGCATAAAGAAGACTTTCTCAGATGGTATTTTAATTATTCTGAAGATGAAAAATGTGCAGATTTTAGGAGGATGAACAGAGTTGAAGATTTTGTCCCCCGTGAGCCTTTGGAAAGCATGACTGAGGATGATTTTGAACTTTTCTGTATTGAAGCCAAAAGCAGATATCCTCTTTTTGGAGAAGTTCTTTTCAAAGATGTTGGTAGACCACTTGAATTTGTCAAGCCTATTGGAAGCGGAGGTTTTAGTGTTGTGTATCTTGGTATATTTGCCCTGCGATTTCTAAATGAAAATAAACTTGAGAAAAGGGCACATGAAAATAGAGAGGTATTAGAAGCAAGATTCAAAGCCTCACTAGAAGATATTTTGACAGAAATTAAAAAATCAAATAACCCAAAAAGATATCTGGTAAGATTATTATCTAAGATTCCAGAACATTGCAAATGTTTTGTCGCAAAAGTTTTAGATCGTGATTATGTGAATGATAAGGATTCCTACGGCAGGTTCAAGCGGGAGATAAAAATCCTCGGAAAGCTAAGACATCCACATATTGTTTCCATCCATCGAGAGCCGATTCTATGGACATGCGAGAATCTGGAAACCATTCCGCTCTATGTCATGGAGTATCTGCCAAATGGCTTTACAGGAAGTCATGCTTATCCACTGACAGTCGCAATCCCAGCCATATTAGGGGTTGCAAAGGCACTCCAAGCGGCACATAACGCAGGAGTCATACACCGGGATGTCAAGCCTTCAAACATCAGGATGACAAAAGATTATGTTGCAAAGCTCACTGACTTTGGCTGCGCAAAAAAAACAGAATTGTACCAGACAGAAGGACCAAAAAAAAGCAGCACTCCACATACTGGTTTTGGCCATATAATCGGTAGCGTGGAATTCATGTCTCCTGAGCAGACACAGCCACTCCCCATAGATCTCCGGACTGATATCTTTTCCCTAGGAACAACAATGTACAATATCATTACAGGAAACTTCCCGTATCCTTTCAATGATAATCATGATGCGATTAACCGATGCTATATGATAGCCATGCAGGACCAGGATATGATAACAAAATATGTTGATTATATTTTTGTTGATTCAGAACAGAAAAAAAGACCTTCTAGCAGATTTCTTGCCATGCTGAAAAAAATCCATAAAAAAGCCACAGCAAGAGATCTTGACAATAGATATCCTCATATGGGGGCCTTTATAAATGACCTTGAAAAGGCCCATTTAGAGCTCATAAAGGAAAATGGCCATTTATAAAGCACCACTTCTGAGTGGTGACGAAAGCGTAAACTTTATAAATCCTTGAGCTTACTCTGTATATGGAGGCTTTTTAAAGGAGGCATAGGATGGCTAAAAAGATCAACCTTAAGGAATTTTTAAATCAAAGCATCACTTCAGAACAGGATGTTGTAGAGAAAATTCTAAACAACGAACAATTGCATCCATTCATAGGAAGCAGTGCTGCAAAAGCCAGAAAAGTCCTTGGCCATCCAAAGGTATATCAATTTCTAAAAGCAAATCCAAAGCTAGTTCAAGCCTTTAAGACAAGATTTCCAGTCACAGAAGAGCTTCTAGGTGGCAAGAAAAAGAAAAAAATAGAGACAGTAGGTTGTTTAGATCTTGAGGCGCGTATAGGAGAGGGCGGACTTGGAGTTGTGAACTTATGTTCTATAAACGAAGAAAGAGTTCGAGGATATAAGCATCTGAAACTGGCAGAGATGTGGTCGCAGATGACAAGAAGTTCTGGTCTTTACCTTCCTCTGAAAAATAATGGCAATGGTAATGATGAAGATGAGAAGACCAAACGTGCGAGAAACAGAGATCTAATCGAAGAAGTCATGCAAGAGCATTCCAAAGAAGAACTTATTGATCTTATTTTAGACGAGACTCGCGGTAAAAAATATGCTGTAAAATTCTGTAATCTTAAAAGCCAGAAATCTTATACTGCATCTGATATCGAATCTGTACGAAGATTTAGAAGAGAGTTCGAGCTTACAAATTCATTGAATCTTACAGAGGATGAAGAAGAGGGCAACAGAAATGTAGTCAGGCTTCTGTTCGAAGAAGAAGAATCTTGCCTTGACAACCCTGAAGGAAGGGACAAATCTAGATCCGGACGGATTTATTATATCATGGAATTGCTTGAAGGAGGGGATCTTGCTGGAAAACTAGAAGATGCTCAGGATGGAGTCCTAGAGATACACGAAGCAATTGGCATCATACTAGAAGTTGCTGACGCTCTTGCGTACGCACACGCAAATAAAATCATACACCGGGATATGAAACCCGAGAATATCATGTTCACAAAAGACGGAGAAGTCAGAGTTACAGACTTCGGCCTTGGAAAAGATACTTCTGACAAGAATGCAACAAACCTGTCAAGAACAGGCTATGCAATGGGAACTCCGACTTATATGCCATTAGAACAGGCAAGAGACGCAAAGCATGTAAAGCCAAATGCAGATATTTATTCTATCGGTATGACATTGTACAAGATGGTTGTAGGTTCAATGCCATTTGAGCTTGACGGTTGCAGGACAATGCAGCAGATTGCTGATAAATTGATTGAGAATGAAGGAAGAGAGCATGAATGGCTTCCATTCCCAGATGCACAAGCAGGAACACAAGAAGATGCTTTCAACAAAGTTATTTTAAAATCAATTCAAATAAATCCTAAATTACGGTACAGAAAAACAGAAGACTTTGTAGCAGATTTAGAAAGGGTGTGGGCTTGGGAAGAGATAGGAGATTCTCAGAAAGGTATTGATATTAGTGCAATTGAAAAAGATATCAAAGACAGGCAAAGACAGGAATGGTGGAACAGGCGAAAGCTTCCGATTGTTGGCGGAGGAATTGGAGCTGTTGCTGCTGGACTCGCATTAGCTGTGGCATTTTTAGTTGGTGGCGGAGATCCGATTGGAGACGCATTAAAACAATACGAAACCGAACTTACTGCTATTGAATCATTAGCAAAAGATGGAAAACTCGAAGACGCTCTACGAAGAGCAGAAGCACTTGACAAGAAGATAAACGAATCCATCAAAACAGGTGGAGACGAGGCTAAACAAAGATTGTCAAAGGTTGACGGCCGTGTTGAGGCAGCTGTTGCAAAATACGAGATACAAACAATTGTTGATACTTACAATAAAAGATTCGATTCTGCTGCGAGATTAGAAGATCCCTTGAATAGAGAAGAACAGATAAGAAGCTTAATCCAAGAATTAGAAGATTTTAACAGGAAAAAGGACTCAACAGAAATAGCAAAACTTGTTACTTCTAAACAGACTGCTTTAGAAGATGCTGTCGAATCAAGAATAGAGGCCGAAATAAAAAGCGCATATGCAAAAGCGCAGGAATTCGAACAACAAGGCCTTCTAGTTGAAGCCTTCTATGAATACGAAAGAGTGACTTCTGAATGGAGAGAGAGAGACTTTGATCTTCAAAAAAAGAAAGTTGGTGCTGTTTATACTGGGAATGAATTAAAACACGAAGAGATTGCAAAACGAATTTGGAGATTAGAAGGGAAAGATCCGGCATGGAGAACTCTCCAGTTCTGTGTC
>JAHWHI010000094.1 GCA_019323355.1 Candidatus Woesearchaeota archaeon
AAGAAGTTATTCCCAAAGCACTCAGTAAAATCAGCAGTGCCAAAAGGAAAAAAATGATGTCTTCTGCCAGAGATTTCCAGGTAATTGGTATCTTGAACTTTGCTCCCAGACATCCGCAGTTTTTCAGTTTCTTGTGCGTTGCCAATGCAAACATTACCATTGTACCGAACAGAATGGCCATAAGCATAGATAACACTGCGGCATATACCAAATAGAATCCTGCAATAAGCATAGCCCCAACAATAACTTCGACAAAAGGCAAAATGTATGCAGGAGTTTTACCAACTCGTCTTGTCAGCTCGCTGTAGCCTTCCACAATATAGACAAAACCTTTCAAATCAATTATCTTCAGGAATCCGGATACTATCAATGCTGCTCCAACTAATACTCTTATTATCAAGATCAAAGTTGGATTAAACAAAAATTCTAGCATGTTTTCACCTCTTTTTAGATTGTTTATTGATATGTTCTAACAATATCATCTATATAAGTCTTATTATGGTTTTGCTAGGATTTTAGAAGTCTAGAATTATTCAAGCATCTCGATCTCGATGTTCAGGTTCTCTGGGATCGGAACCTTCATGACCAGTCTCAGGGCACGTTCATCAAGACCTAGATCTATAAGCCGTTTATGAATACGCATTTCGTAATTTTCAAAAGAAGCCTTGCCGTCACCACACGGCGATTTTCTGGTGGTAATCTTGAGTTTTTTTGTGGGTAAGGGTATTGGTCCTCGCATCATTACTCCGGTCTTCTCGGAGATATCTGCAATGTAGTCACAGACTTCGTTGATCTTGCCGATGTCCGTGCTTGCTAGTTTTATTCTCGCTCTTTGCATTTTTCTTACCCTATGATAATGCTCAAGTTTATCATACCAGTTTTATGTGGGATGTGAAATAAAAATAAAAAGTTAAATTTATTTAAGTTCTTTCTTCTTCACATCAATACACATACCAGCTGCTACTGTCTTTCCTGAGTCCCTGATAGCGAAGTTGCTCATCTGTGGAATGTCTGATTTCTTCTCGATAACGACATTCTGTGTAGGTTTCAGTTTGACAATAGCTGCATCCCCCCTCTTGATAAAGTCTGGATTTTCTTTCAGTACTTCACCAGAAGCAGGATTGATCTGTTTCTGCAGTTCGATAAACTGGCACGCTACTTGTGCTGTATGTAAGTGGAATACTGGTGTGTATCCTACTGTGATGACAGACGGGTGGTCCAGTACAATGATCTGTGCTGTGAATTCTTCAGCAACTGTTGGTACATTGTCTGGGTGGCCGATTACGTCACCACGAGCAATATCCTTTTTCTCGATGCCTCTAACGTTGAAACCAACGTTGTCACCAGGTTCTGCTTTTGGAAGCATTTCGTGGTGCATCTCGATGGATTTGACTTCTCCAACAACACCTTTACCTTCTCTTGCAGGAACCGCAATGATCTTGTCGCCTGTTTTCATGACACCAGTCTCGATCCTTCCAACTGGAACAACACCGATACCTTTGATGTTGTAGACTTCCTGGATAGGCAGTCTCAATGGAAGCTCTGTTGGTTTTTCTGGTGCTTCGAACTTGTCAAGCTGTTCCAATAGAGTTGGACCTGTGTACCATGGCATCTTGTCTGTCTTCTTTGCAACATTGTCTCCTGGAAGAGATGCAATCGGGATGAATGCAATCTGGTCAGGATTGTAACCAACTGTCTTCAGAAGAGCAGATACCTGTTCTTTAACTTCCTTGAACCTTGCTTCGCTATAGCTAGGCATGTCCATCTTGTTAACTGCTATGATAATCTGCTTAACACCAAGTGTTCTTGCCAGGAAGACGTGTTCCTTTGTCTGAGCCTGGACACCTTCGTTAGCTGCAACACAGATAACACCTGCGTCTGCCTGCGAAGCTCCTGTGATCATGTTCTTGATAAAGTCTCTGTGACCTGGAGCGTCGATTATTGTGAAATAATATTTGTCTGTCTCGAACTTTTTGTGAGCAAGGTCGATTGTAACTCCTCTTTCCTGCTCTTCTTTCAGGTTGTCCATGACGTATGCGAATTCGAAACCTGCTTTTCCTAGTTGCTGTGCTTTTTCCTTCAGCTTTCGCATTGTCTGTTCATCAATTGTTCCTGTGTCGAATAAAAGTCTTCCAACTGTGGTAGACTTTCCGTGGTCTACGTGACCAATAAATACCAAATTTATGTGTGGTTTTTGTGCTGCCATTCTAAATACTCCTCCATATTTACTAAATCGTAAAACCCCTCTTTTTCCGGTTTTACCCCGGTTTCCCTTGAAAAAATAACCCCCATTTATAAAGCTTTTGCCTTATACCATATACGGGTTATATATGGAAAACCCTGCCTAAAGTGTCTCTTTCTCACCCAGACCTTTTCTCTGCTTGAGCTGGGCTATGACTTTGCCCTGAAGTTCTCCAGGTAGCCGCTCGAAAGTCTGGTCAACAAGTGACTGTGAACCTCGTCCGCCTGTCGCGGATCTCAGGTCGTTGCTTAATCCAAACATCTCTGCAACCGGCAGTTTTGCAATGACTGTGACCTCATCGCCTTCCTGCTGCATATCAAGCAATTGCCCTCTTTTGTTAGAGACAAGTTTTGACAATTCACCCATGTATTCTGCTGGCGCGACAAACTGCATCTGCTGGATAGGTTCGAAAAGTACAGGAGCTGCCATTGCCATCGCCCCTCTGATACCTTCCCTTACTGCAGGATACATCTGTCCAGGACCTCTGTGGATCGCGTCCTCGTGCAGCTTACAGTCGTCAAATATTACTTTGACACCGATGCACGGCTCTCTTGCCAGCGGCCCTGCTCTCATGACATCCTCAAACATGTCAAGAAGCATCTCCATGATCTCTCCAATCTGGACAATACCTCTTGTAGCGTCGATGAAAATGTTTCCATTGTAGATGTCTTTTACTGAACCAGCTGTCTTTGTGTCGTAGCCAAGATCCCTGAAAGTATCGACGATTGTCTGATCCTTTTTCTTGATCCTTCCTTCCTGAAGTTTTCCTAGCTTGATAGCTTCTCTTACCTCTGGCTCTAAAGGCTCGACATAAAAGTATAATTTGTTGTGCTTGTTAGGAGATTTTCCTTCGCAAGCAGTTGGGTTTTTCCGCAGAACAGCCTCTCTGTAGACAACAATAGGCGGAGATGTCTTGACATCAATGCCTTTCTCTGTCTTGATCCTGTTCTCGATAACTTCAAGGTGAAGCTCTCCCATACCGCTCATCAGGTGTTCTCCTGTTGATTCGTTGATCTCGATGACAATCGAAGGATCCTCCTTGTTGACCTGTCTCAAGACTTCGATCAGTTTCGGCAGATCAGAAGGTCTTGCCGCTTCAATTGCTTTTGTGACAACAGGCTCGAAGATGTGAGTTATAGCCTCGAACGGTGTAATCGGATTTGTGGAGACTGTCTCTCCTGGACGTCCGCCTTCGCCTAATCCTACCAGCCCAACAATGTTTCCAGCGACAGCACCGTCGACCTGGATCCTTTGCGCGCCTTTGTAGAGATTGACCTGCTGCACCCTTACATTCTTTTTCGCAAGGTTAAGATAGACAGTGTCCCCTTTGTTTATTGTCCCTGAGAACAATCTTCCTGCGCATACCTCTCCAGCGTGCTTGTCAACTACAACTTTGATTACAATAAAAGCTGCCGGACCTTTTGGGTCGCAGGTTGCAAGTGCCTTCCCTTCTGTTGATTCAACATCTCCGTGCCAGATCTGCGGGATCCGGTACTTCTGTGCTGTAAGTGGATTTGGAAGATGCTTGATGACAGCTCCGAGTACAACCTCGTGGATAGGCGCTTTTTTCGCAAGCTCCTTCCATGTGTCATTGTTATATGCATCGTAAACATCCTTGAATGAGATATTCTTTTTCTTCATGTAATCCATTGACAATCCCCAGTTATGGAATGCTGAACCAAAACATACAGAACCATCCTGGACACTCAGGTTCCAGTCAAGCCCGCTGCCCTCTGTGATCATGCTTACGAACTTGTTAACTTTTGTGATTATTTTTATCAGTCTTTCCTGCATCTGCTCTGGTGTCAGCTGCAATTCTTTGATCAGACGATCCATCTTATTGATGAAAAGAATAGGTTTGTCCTTTTCTTTCAGTGCCTGCCTTAGGACAGTCTCTGTCTGAGGCATCATTCCTTCTACAGCACAAACAACAACAATTGTACCGTCGACAGCTCTCATAGCTCTTGTGACGTCACCGCCAAAATCTACGTGACCTGGAGTGTCTATAAGGTTGATCAAATATTCTTCACCGTCATATGTGTGGACCATGGATACGTTGGCAGCGTCGATAGTGATACCTCTTGCCTGCTCGTCCTCCTTGAAATCAAGCGCTAACTGCTTTCCTGCCAGCTCCTCTGACATCATACCTGCGCCTGCAAGCAGATTATCTGAGAAAGTTGTCTTTCCGTGGTCGATATGCGCAGAAACAGCAATATTTCTGATATGGGTCGGTTTATTCATCAACTTTAATACACGTTCTGTCATGGATACCATAATAATTCACCTATTTCTTCTTCTCCTTCTTCTTTTTTGTAACCCATTTTGTTTCCAATGGCTTACGTTTCAGCTTGAGCATGTTCTTCTCGCACTTCATAGTACAAAAATACATAATCTTGCCGGATTTCTGGACATACATCTTTCCTGTATGTTTCATTGATTTTCCGCAAAAAGTACAGTTTGCCATTATCATCAGCCTCCTATTTCCTTCGGCCTCCGCCTTTCATCTTCTGTGCTTCGATCTCTGTCTCTCTCAGCATCAGAATGTCGCCCAGTCTCACTGGACCTTTGACATTACGTCTCATGACCTTGTTAGAATCACGCCCATCAAGGATCTTGCATCTAACCTGAGTAGCTTCTCCCCGGACACCTGTCCTTCCTACAATCTCTTCTACCTGTGCTCTGAAAGCGTGAGTGAATGATACTACACCTTTAGCTTTTTCGTCGCTGCCCTTTTTTCTAGGGCCTCTTCCTCTTTCAGGCTGTTTTTGATTTTCTGGTGGTGCCATTTTTATTCTGCTTTTTCTTCAGGTTCTTTAGCTTCTTCCTCTGCTGGAGCTTCTTTCTCAGCAGGTTTTGCTTTCTTCTCTTTCTTTGGTTTCTCTTCTGCCTTCTCTTCCTTAGGCTCTTCCTTTTTCTCTGGCTTGGCAGTCTCGCCTGTCATCTGCTTGACCTGTTCTACGATCTTTGCGATAACACGCTTTGCTTCGCCTTCTTTAGTAATAGAAACACACGCAGTGCCAACTTCAAGTCCAGAAGCTGCGCCCAGCTCTTCTTTTGCACCGACCTTTACGCATACAATGCCTTTCTCTTTTGAGAGTCCTGGCAGGTGCATGACTATCTCTGCTGGATTTACATCGCCTGCAATCGCGACCAACTTTGCTGTTCCACGCTCGATAGACTTTGTTACTTCATTGCAACCTTTAGATATCTTTCCAGTTGCTTTAGCCTGTTCAATAGCTTTGTAGGTTTCTTCAACCAATTCTTTTGGTATATCAGTTCCAACCATTTTAAATTACAACCTCCTCAATAATGTACCATTTGATAATCGAGATAGAAACACTCTACCTCACTCATCCCTTGCGGGAATCATCACGTCATTGGTATTATATAGAGAGGATAAGAGGGGGTTTATAAAGGTTTTGGATGGTTTTAAATATTGAGATGCTGTTTCTCTTTCTATGCCATTATTACATATTGTTCTGGACATGGAAAGAGATGACGGGCAGAATTGCGCCTATGTGATTGATGAAGAGCGCAGAATCCTGAGACAACTAACACTAGAGGGAGACGGATGGCAGGAAATGGGGGTGCCAGCATACCTCATTGGTTCTGCATTAGTGCATCCAGAGATAACAAACTATTGTCAGCCTGATACTTTTACATCAGATCTTGTTGAAGGATACAAACCTGTTGTGTTGTTTGAAAGCGGTCCAAGATTAGAAGCATTTGATATCCTGGAAACCAGGTTTGTCGATGATGATCAAGAAGAAGACGACAAGCAAGAAGACTAAATTTTAAAAAGAACTCAATTCTTATCGCTTGCATGGAAATACGCGGTAGAACTGTGGAAGC
>JAHWHI010000095.1 GCA_019323355.1 Candidatus Woesearchaeota archaeon
ACACTTTGCAATGATGAAGGCAGAAAAGTCAATGATCTTTGCCTGTTTATGCAGAGACTTAGAGAAAAAGGCAGGAAGAATTATATGATTGTCGGCGTGACTTCACAGAAACTGCCTTCAAAACTTTATACTTCTGACCGTTTTTGTATGATGATGCTAGGATAAGTATTTCTTTTCCAAATTATCCAGATGCTTTTCAAGCTTTCTTATGAAGGCTGCTATCTGTTTCTTGTCTTTGGTTCTTTTGTTCCTGTATTTCATGGCTGAATGAATTATATGGTTCTTATTCCTGATTGTTTTAGTTAATTTCTTCCAGGAATGCGGAGGGTCATTGCCTTTGGCTCTTTCTTCATTCTCAGTGAGCCAGAAGACTTGCTTAAGTATAGTAGAAAAATCGAATTTTCCGCTTCGATAGAACGGCAGGAACCTGTATTTGAAGATCTTGATCATGCCTTTCAATTCTTTCATCGGTTCTGTAATAAAGAATTTTGATTTTGTCAAATCCTTGCCGTATATCAGTTTGAAATTATGGATATGCCTTGCAAATTTAGGTGGAGGTGTCTGGCTCGCATACTTGATCTGCTTTCCGGTCTTAAGCTGCCATAACGAGTATCCTCTTATCTCAAGCTTCATGGGACATTTTCTGTGATATTCTTCTTCAAGATCGTGCAGTTTTTTCAAATATTTTTTAGTCTTCAGAATACAAACAATATCAACATCACTCTTCTTTGTCAATTCCCTTCTCGGAAGGCTTCCTTTGATGTAAATAGAGATCAGTTCTTTCTTAGGAATGTTTTTCAGCACTACTCTTTTTCCAATCTTCAGGGTTTCTATTGCTTTTTCTTCTAATCTGGTTATTCTCTTCCAGTCTTTCCAGAATTCATATTTTGCCATTTTTCTTGTATCTTCTTTTTATTCCTGGGGGGAGGTATTGAAAATAATTCTTCTGTAGTCTTTTGGGTAGCTTAAAGAAATTGGAAAAAACAATTTTTCTGCATTTCTTTGAACCACAAGCGCATTTGAAAGATTTCCACCCTATCTTGTCAAAGCCTTCAAGGGCATTCGCGCCATAATCATATGTTAATTCCTCACCTTTCCTGATGTTTCTCATTGCATAATACTTCATTTTCTTCATCGACAGATGTTTTACATATACGTTCGGATCACAAGAATGGTTCATGTAAGAATAGGGATGATGACTGATGACAAACCTTTGATTTCCAACATAATCACAGTGGTCTGACTGTAATTTAGGGTCTTTCTGCATCTGTTTGGCTGTGAAACTTTTTAATCGTGAGAGATCAACGATTAAGATTAATTCATCTTTCTTGAAGTTCTTGTTTGCATAAAGACCGTTGCCTTTTGTCTTTGTCTGTTTTATGATGTACTTTTTCATCAATAGAAATCAGTCCCTAATGCTATTTAAGGGTTTTGCTCCTGCAGCTGCTCTTCCCTGTGCACAGGACCTCTTTTAGCTATGAGAGCTGCTCCGATAACACATAATGCAACCAAACCAGTCATGGTTCCGCCCATCATTAATTCTATTCCATGGTTCACAGCTTCTCGAGCATTTGATGAATAAAGAAAATCCTGGCCGATCTTGATTGTTTCTGAAAGAAAATAACCATCCCAGTATATCCCTAAAGGAACACAGACTCCTCCCATGTAAGCTCTCTCGATAGTTCTTCCATGTTCAGATAGAAACTCCCTTGCGCGTCTTAGATATTCCATGGTCCATAGAATGCATTAGAAGGATATAAGTGTTTTGGTGAAAAAGCTTTATATAATCAGCACTGATATTTCTTGTAAAATGAAGCAAAAATTCATAGTGGGGATAGCTATCCTTGTTATTGCGGTCATCATAATCGCAATGTTCGGACTGCCTGTTTATCGTGTATGGCAGAAAGAGAAACGGGGAGAGGCGAGCCTGCGTGAAGCTGAGTGGAGCAAGAAGATTGCTATCGAAGAGGCTAAAGCAGTGAAAGAGAGTGCCAAGTTCAGGGCAGAGGCAGAGATCGAACGTGCTAAGGGAGTTGCAGAAGCCAACAAGATAATCGGAGAGAGCCTACGGGAGAATGAAGAATATCTTCGATACCTGTGGATACTTGGATTACAGGACGGACAGTCTGAAGTCATCTATGTTCCGACAGAAGCAAACCTTCCTATCCTGGAAGCGACACGTAACTTGCAGAAATAGATTTCTTTTTTATTTTATTATTTTTTAGTAGAATGCTGCCATTGTGAATGAGAATACAAAGAAGCCTAGCAATAAGAAGCTGATTACAATTGATATAATGGAGAGAATCCTTGCTGCACGGCCTACGTCTGTGTCTCGCTTGTGCTTTGCAAAATATAATCCTAAAAAACCAAACAAGATGCCGAAGATGACTGTCATGCAGGAAAATAAAGCTAGGACTGCAAAGACTAGGCCGATTGTATCATAACCCTTGAACTGGTCTTTCTTTGCCATCTTCAATCAAACTTTGCTGTTTTCTCCTGATAAGTATGAAATTTGCTCCAGGA
>JAHWHI010000018.1 GCA_019323355.1 Candidatus Woesearchaeota archaeon
ACAACTGGAAATTATACTGGTATGATCACAGTGCAGTTCACATCAAATGTAAGCATGGAAGGAACGCACACAGGCACACAGAAGGATGATACAGGCATGTCTGTGCTCGGCAATGTGACAAGCGGAAACATAATCAGCAAAGCTTTGTTGATTCCTGTTGTCAAGGATTCTGGCCAGGTTTATGTATGTCCTGGGGTAGCAGCACTGACAGATGTTACTTACACCTGCGATAATAAAGTCAAGTTAGGTCTTGGACAGACTAAAGATGGCATGACACTATCCAAAGTCACATACGATGGAGAAGAATATTATCTAGTATCAAACATAACAGGAACAGGCGGTGCAGAGGGATCCCTGCCAGTGTTGACAGATCCAAGTGTTGATAATCTTAATGGAAATACATCTTCAAATTTCACATTCACTGTGACTTACACTGACGCTGAGAATGATCTTGCAAGCGAAGTGGAAGTTGAGATCGGAGATAATAATTTTACGCTTACTGAAGCTAATACATTTGACACTGATGCTACTGACGGCAAAGTGTACATGGCAACTTATCCAGGTTCAGAACTGGGAGCAGGAACATTTAACTTTAAGTTCTATGCATCAGATGATATCGGAGCTATTGTTGATTCAAGCCCGGTCTCAGGATTAAGCATTGAAGAAATAATAAGCTACATTATTTCACAGCTTCCAGCAAGCATTGTCGCAAAACTGGCAAACAACCTTGCAGTTGATGTCACACTCGATAACCAGACAGGTCTAGTAAATGTAGCGCTTGGCGCTGAAGGAGAAGGTTATATCGCAATTGTCAAACTAAATTTCTCGCAGAATGTCGATCTTTCTTCATTATCATTGGACATTGATACAACAGAGGGATTAAGCGTACTTGGAAATTCAGAAGGCCATCCTGCTATTGTGGAAAGAACATTACTTATTCCAAAAGTAGATGACAGGAATCAAGTGTTTATCTGTCCAGGAGCAGATTCCTTGGCAGATGTCACACCGTCGTGCCCTAATGTTGTCTTCATAAATGTCGGAGAGACTGTGAATGGAATGACAGCCTCTGTTGTAAATTTCGGCGGAGCAAATTATTTCCAGGTCACTGGAATCACTGGTACTGGAGGTGGTGTTGTGCTTGCGAGCAATGTGCAGACAGGAGCTCCTGAAAGATACTATGGTTCTGGAGGAAATATCAATGCAATGGGCGGCAATATAACTCCTTCTAACCTGACAGTACAGTCGCAGACAAATGCATGGCAGGGTTATTACGGAGAAGTCACTGGTAACTTGTCATTGGCAGATGCTTCAGGAGATACAATGTATGCATGGACATCAGTGACAATACAAGGAGAAGTGTTAGTCTCATTATCAAGCTCTGTAAACTGGGGAAGCCTTGTTGCACAGAACGACTGCACAACAGGAGAAAGCATCACAGGAACTGGAAGCGATAGAGTTAATAATACATTCACTGCAAGCACAGGACCGAATGTCAACACAAGCATTGGCTTCAATTCAATTATTGCGAACAGCTCGTGCTCAACAAACACATACACCAGCAGTGCAGCATCGACTGGAGATGCATGGGAAGAATTCATACTATCAGACGGATCAAACGATGTGTGGGCAACAATCATAAATTCGAACACAGCAGGCTTTGACGGTGCGACGCATGACTTCCAGGTTATTGTTCCTGCAAACCAGTCTGTATTAACATATTACTTCTATGTAGAATTGGGTTAGAAAAAATAAAGAGCCTAAAACAATCTTTTTCCAGCATACTTTGCTTTCTTGCCGAGCTCTTCCTCTATCCTCAGGAGCTGGTTATATTTTGCAAGACGTTCTCCTCTGCATGGTGCACCTGCTTTTATCTGGCCGCAGCCGATTCCGACTGCAAGGTCTGCGATGAACGAAGAGTTTGTCTCGCCGCTCCTGTGTGAGACCATGACTTTCCACCTGTTTCTCATAGCGAGCGCTGCAGAGTCAAGCGCCTCTGTCAATGTGCCTATCTGGTTCGGTTTCAGCAATAGGGCGTTGCAGTATTTTCCAGAGATCGCTTTCTTGATGCGTTCCTGGTTTGTCACAAGAAGATCATCTCCCACAATCTGCACTTTCTTCCCAATCTTTTTTGTCAGTTCAAAGAAATTCTCAAAATCATTCTGCTCGAATGGATCCTCTATAGAGATAATCGGGTAGCTCTTTGCCAGCCTTTTGTAGAGGTCTGACAGTTCTGCACCTGAGATGTATTTCTTATTTACATAGTATCCTTTTCTTGCATAGTAAAACTCAGATGCTGCAGCGTCGATAGCTAACTTGATCTTACGCTTATAGCCAAGCTTTGTGACAGCTTGCATGATGAGGCGCAGTGGTTCCTCGACCCTGCTCAGGTTAGGTGCGAAACCTCCTTCGTCTCCGACATTTGTGAAAGATTTTCCGTGCTTTGCAGCGATTATCTTTTTCAGTTCATGATAAACTTCTGCACCGATGCGCAATGATTCTGCAAAATTCTTTCCGTGCGGCGCTATCATATATTCCTGGAAAGATATGTCATTCTGCGCATGCTTTCCCCCATTGATTATGTTCAAAAAAGGAACAGGAAGCAGAAGCTTTCCACCAAATTTATGGTATAAAGGGGTCTCGTCCAGCATTGCAGAGAGACGAGCGCATGCAAGCGAAACACCAAGCATTGAATTGGCACCAAGCTTTGACTTGTTTTTTGTTCTGTCAAGATCGATCATGATATTGTCTATCTGTCTCTGGTCTTTCAGGTTCAGTCCAGTAAGTCTTGGCTTTATCTTTGTATTGATTATGTTAACAGCTTTTTGCACGCCAAGGCCCCTGTATCTTTTTCCACCATCGCGCAGCTCTTTTGCTTCGTACAAGCCTGTTGAAGCACCTGCCGGCACCTCTTCGCGGGCAGTATATGTTGTCCTGTCAACTTTTGTAGAGACTTCAACCTCGACAGTAGGGTTCCCTCTAGAATCTAGTATCTCTCTTGCATGTACCTTACGAATATACACCTACACACCTCTTTTTTATGTGTTATAATTCATTGCTTTAAATATATTGTGCTGCCTATTGAAAAAAATTATTTAACATCTATTTTTAGCTACAACAATGCTTAAATAGAAGTTTGGTTTTACAAAAGATTCGCACAACATCTTGTGGTATTTCTACCAACTCTGCGCAAGAAGTTGTGTTACTTGAGAGGTGTGAAATTACAGTTTTCAGAAACTAGCGAGAGCTATGAGGTGTTATGATGAAATGTCCGTATTGTTCTTCTGAAGAATCAAAAGTTGTTGACAAGAGAGAGACCACTAATGATGATACAAGAAGACGAAGAGAGTGCCTGAAATGCGGCAAACGTTATACAACTTATGAGCGCATTGAAAACTTTAATGTCACTATAATCAAGAAAGACGGAAAGAGAGAAGTGTTTGACAGGGAGAAATTATTGAAAGGAATCCTGAAGGCATGCGAGAAACGTCCAGTGTCGCGAGAGGAGATACAGAAAGGCATTGATACTATCGAGACAAAGATAAAAAATTATGACGAGCCAGAGGTGCCAAGCAAGGTGATTGGAGAGGAAGTCATCAAACTGCTTGCAGAGCTGGACAAGGTCGCTTACATAAGGTTTGCATCTGTATACAGGGAATTCGCAGATGTCAATACCTTTATCGACGAAATAAACAAGGTTTTGAAAAAATAGATGAGGTCAGGGGAAAATGGTTAATGCAACATTAGAGGTCAAGAAATATTTCGCAGGAAACGGGAAAGAGCCGCACGAGAATTTTGCATGGGAGACGCGCGAT
>JAHWHI010000096.1 GCA_019323355.1 Candidatus Woesearchaeota archaeon
CACCAGTCTTTTTTACAATATGCTCGTGGCAGAAGGCAAGCTCTGTGTAAAAATCAGAAGGCATAACATCAAGCTTTCCTTTTGCTAAAGTCTCATAATGAGCAAGATCTTCCAATGGCTGTGCAATGACACGATGAATCGCAGTGCCCCTGATAGCAGCAGTGCCCTCAAAAGAATCTTTATCATTTGTCCTGAAAAAATCCTCTTTTAATTCTTGGTTCTTTTCCAGCTCTTCTGAGATAATCCTGTATCTTTTTTCCCTGTCTAGTTTTGCAAACAATCTTGATATATCGCACGGCAGAGTGAATTCAGAGCCTCTCAAATCACCGACTTTATCTTCCTTATCAACATAATCACTCAAATCAATAAACTCAATCTTCTTTCCTGAAAGCTCAATGTTCTGCCAAGCGGAATTCAGCTTGCTCCTTCTCCTATCCCCCACATAAACACGGAAATCCTGGTTAGCCAACTGCACAAGACGAGGCTCTATCCTCGAAAAACCAACCCTCTTGTAATCAGCAAACCTCTTGACGTAATACATCTCTTTTTCAGAGACATGATTCTCCAGGATATCTTTTGCACAAGGGCTCCTGCATTCAGGAAATTCGCAAAGAAAAAAATTATACTCTGGACAGGGCCTGTACTGAAGCGCGGTCTCTGCACCTGTGCCTCTCTTTATCCAGGCAGGATATTGCTTTTTTTCAGGCTGCTTAAGCTCGACGCCAGACTCAGCCTCATAAAGCTTCTTCACAAAACCAAACAACTTATGGATAGCAGTATCATGAGCAGCACCCTGCGTAGTTATCTCGCTCAAGCCGTCAAAAATGCCATTGCCGACAAAATCAAAACAAAACTTTCCCCCAGAATATTTCTCGACAAGCCTAAGCACTTTTGCCCCATAAGAGCCTTTCTCACCAAAATAACTCAGCTTGTCAAGACCGAAATCATACAATGTCTTGACCAGATCAAGCTTGTTGAAGATATACAAATATTTCTTTGCAAGAATCTTCAGGCAAAAAGAAGAAATCGCGTGACAATAATCACCATAACTCTCCTCTGTAACACCAAGATCCTTCAAAGCCTCTGCAAAAGACTCAGGATGGCGATTGAAACGATTTATTGCAAAACGAGGCTCAAGCAAGCCAGCATAGACGTTGAAATTACCCTGCTTAGGGACATAAATATTCTTATGCAAGGCACCAAAACCAATCCCATCCACAAGAGCATTAACTTCATGAACAAGGTAAGGCATTGGATGAAACCATCCTTTTTGCTCATCTTTCTCTCCTGAGACAAACCAGAAATCAACAGGAGAGATCGGCGCAAAAACAAACTGCGAAGAAAAATCAAGAGGGACGTCCTCAAGCAAATCCTGCATCTTTGTCGTTACATAATTCTGGTTAGAGAAAGGACAGATCATCTCTTTCTGCGTCGAGACAGGATCCATTATTGTGATGGCAGTCATGGGAACAACAAGCTTTCCCTGCAATTCCTGAAGATTGCACTCAGCAAAATGCTTCTCATACAGCCAAAGCTTATTGTATCTTGCAGTAGATTTTGGATTTGCTGCCTTCTCTTGCGCAATCTCAAGAATCTTCTTCTCAAGCCCTTGAAATATCTTTACATCAATCGGATAATCCTGGTGCATGTAATAAAGAGCAAAAGGATTAGCAATTGAAAATACACAGTCCACCTCCATGAAAAGCATAAAGGACAACCTATATAAATACCTTACTTTTACATCTACTCAGGGATGGTAAAAGGTTATATAACACATCTAGAGAGAATTCTGACCAAAGAAGGAAAAGCTAAATCACAGTATACCCCTTATTTCAGGACATTAGATGGAAGATCGATAAAAGGAAGACCATTCTCGCTGAAACACCTAGTCCCAACGCAAGAAATCCATCCAAGCCAGAAAGAAAAATATGAAAAGATGGTAAGCAAGCACGAAAAAACACTCTCTGAAAAGGGGATAGACACTTTCTTCAAGGATTTTGAGGAGCATTTTGTGTGCTATGCAGAGATGCCCCACATAAGCGAAGCCGCAAGAAACAGATTCCTGCCAGATAAATTCTTAACAGGGAGCCTTGACAAGGTCACAAGACAGGCACTCTGGAGAGCAAGAGCACCATACTGCATCTACGATTATGACGAAGAGACAGGAAAGATAGAACAGACAGAAGAACATGTCTCAATAGAGCACCTGCTCAAAGAAAAGAAATGCGCAATAGACATAGAGACAGAAAACTGGAGAAAAGAAGAGCTGGACCAAAGAGTGCTCTCAATGACAGATGATGAACTAAAAAAATTCTATCACGAGCTAGCAGAACAGACAGAGGACAAGACGCATCCAGAGCACCTCAAATACTGGAAAAGAAAAGAATACCTCAGAAAAATAGACAAGCTAGTAGATTCATTAAGAAAAGAAGAAATAAACTCAGCATCATACATAACATTCAGGGACAACGATACATTAGTACATACATTTGACTGTATAGAAGATATAAAAGAGATAG
>JAHWHI010000097.1 GCA_019323355.1 Candidatus Woesearchaeota archaeon
CTGCTGCCCAGGTGTAATAGGGTCATTGCTGACACAGCACTGAATATTGGTGGTAGCTCTCACCACATGTACTGGAGTACCCACGCTGGGAACAGCAACAGGTGGAACTTGAGGCTGTAAAGGAACAGGTGACGGTATTTGTTGTGGAGAAATGTCACCTTTTGCAAAACTGGGTGATCCAGCGATCAAGTATACTCCCACCAAAATTCCACAAAAAACTTGCATTTCCCTAATCAAAGTAGCCTCTGTAAATGAAAGACTGAACCCAAGAGTTTCCCACATGATGAGAGAAGATCCAATTGATGCAAGTCCCGCCACAACCCAGAAAGCAGACAGGTTGATAAGTCTTCTGTAGTATTCAATGGGCTCTTTCCCGATGAATAAACTCTTTGAAAACATTCCACAGGCGAAAAATGCAGGTATGGCCGCAGACTCAGATGTTGCAATTGTGACCAGCAGTCTATTTGCGAGCTGTTCCTTCGTTGAGACTAGGAGGATATAGAAAGCTTCGCTTCCTAGCGCAAGATACAGGAACCAGCATCCGCACAGAAATAGGCCAGGTTTCTTTGATTTCTTCATGGCATCTGAAATTTTCTTTTTCATCGTTACACCTTCATGAATTTTTCTTTCATAGCATCTACTGCTATCTTCCCAGTCTTCACAATTGTGGGCAGAAAGATGATGAGAAATATGGCGACTACCATGAGGCTTCTTGATCCATAGTAGTATCCAGGATTTCTGCTGATATCCTCTGCGATCTTCCCAAAGTAGCCTACTAGTTCGTTACCAGAAGCGGCGTAGAAATATTGTCCACCTGTTTCTTTGGCTATATCTTGCAGAACATCTACTCTAGCATCGCTTCCAAAACCAACTGCATAGATAGTAACGTCATTTGAGACTGCTATTGGCGTAGCTCTCTCTGGTGTATAATCCTTATCGTCATTTGAGATACCATCTGTCATCAAGACCATGTACTTGTCAACATTGTTCCTACCTTCCAACATAAGATGATCTACTGCGAGAACCATTGCATCACCCATGGAAGTCTCTCCTCCTGCAGCCATTTTATCAACCTCATTAATGAGATAAGTTCTGTCTAATCTCAGAGAAGCTTCAATGTTCACATCACTCTCGAAGGTCACTAGGCCAATGTAGAACTCTGGTCCTATTCTACTGAGGAATTCAGTAGCTGACATTTTCGCGTCGTCTAATTTTGTACCAAACTGACCTGGATCTCCCATGCTGCCTGAGATATCCAGCACCATCAAAATATCTGCATCCCCTACTGTTTTCTCCTTTTGTGTGGAGAAATAAATCAATATTAGAGCAATTACAAAAATCGCAATTGCTATAACCAATTGTTGATTTCTTTTATTCATTTGGTCCCCTCCGTGACTATTATAAAATAAGCAGCTCTATATATAAAGTTAACTATCTGGAAATTTGCGGTCTTTCTTTTCAAATCTTGTTTGATACATTTCTCCAAGATTTGGGATGGTGAGATAGGTCCTGCAAGTCATTGTCTGCAATTCCAGATCTACCAAACACGTATTCCTCACTCTTCGGATTTTTTGGGTTGTCGGAGGATTTTCACAAGGAGATCTCCTGTCTCTTTTAGTATGTTTCTTTTCAAATGAAACTCAATTTCCACATTTTCACTTAATATCATATTATCTAGTATTTCTTTTACTCTTAGGTTGCTCCCTGCAATGTCCTTTATTTTTTCATTGGATACAACTCCTTCTGAAATTAGCTTCTGAAGTATCTTGGCGCCATGTTCCTTCCCGATCTCTTCCCATATTTTTAATTCTTTCTCAAGATTCTCAGCTATTTTCTCCAAAATTTCATCCTTCTGATTTTTTTCTACATTGATTGGGAGACTGAACTCGTTGACACAGCCAAGGAATGTCTGTTTTGTTAGTTTTCCCAAACTATCCCCCGATAGCCCGTCATGAAGATAATTCCCGATTATCATGAAGACAATTCTTCTAGCGATCTCAAAAGCCATTTCTGATATGTTCTCGCTATCCAAGAATTTGGGTACCACCGCAACACGGTCTTCATGTCTGATATCAACTTCCTGCAATGTCATATGAGGGGGAACTTGTTCCCCCCTCACCATTAAAGCGTGATCTGCTGGGTCAAGCTGCAATTCGCGTGCTGCTCGTTCAAGTAATTCTCCAACAGTAACACGGGGAGATATATTCAGAACAACTTCCTCTCCAAACCGGTTCATCGCCCGAACTTCGATTTTTTCATTCATTGAAAACCAACCTCCCTTGCATTTTCTATTGTTGTATGCTAGCAGACTTAAAAACTTATCGTCCATTGCTTGGCGAGGATTTTTCCATTCTTAACCTCAGCAATCAATAACTCACCCAGCTCTTGATAAGACTCTTATTAGCAAGACCACTTGTTTGCAGTCATGTCGCTAGAAGTACATCCAAAAACACACTCTTTATGTGTTGGATCTCGCAAGTGTCTTTAAAATTCCCTTAGAATATTCATGTTTTTTCTAGGAAATACTGGAGGGTACCCAACATGCAAGAAAGCACTTCACTGTTCAGGCACAAATGAAGCTAAGATTTTGTTTTTCTTGAATCTCTTCTTTTTTTCAATGAATTCAGGATCTTCTTTCCAAAATATGTTATCTGTTTATCATCTGCTCTTGTTGCTCTCTCCGCTTGTTCCAATACTAAATCTTTCAATCCGTAAAGTTTTTCAATCTGCCCAAGATATTCCAGCCCTGATCTCCTTTGTTTGGCGTTATCACTGCGTTTCAACATTCTGAGAATATTCCTAAGAAAATTTTCTGTGTCACTTTTTTTCATTACATGTTGTAAGTCTAGTAGGACTTCCATTAGGGGTCTTATTTCTTCATTTAATTCTTCAGCTGGCATTCTGGTTAATTTCAATAAGAGTTCGAATAATATTCTTCTTTTCTGCTGTTCTTCCAGAAGTTCATTCACAAGATCATAATGTTTCTTTCCAATTATTCTTAGATTATCATTCTCTAGCAGATTGATAATACAGTCAATATGTGATTCTTTCTTATCTTGCGACAACACTGAGAACTGCTTTGATAAAGGCATCAAAGCTGCGTCCTTGAGCGAGGGGTCATCCCATTCAAGAGCCTTACGAATACAGGCTCCTGCAATTTCGTCACTATGAGTGCGCTCAAAACAAGCTAGTTGTCCATCAATGGCCCGAAGAAAAGACAGAGCTTCCCTAGGACCTCCATCTTGAAGAATATCCATTAGTTTCTTTTTAACGTTTTCCTGTTTATTAGATGGAACATACCGAACCACATAC
>JAHWHI010000098.1 GCA_019323355.1 Candidatus Woesearchaeota archaeon
CAGAGGGCCATACATTAAGATTGCGTGCTGAAGGAGAGTATTTGATCATAAATGCCCAGATTGATCTTGTTCCTTCTGAAGAACCTGCAGAAGCAGCTGCTGTGAAGAAAGCTGTTTCTATTGAAGACGAATTTGGAAGGGCTGTCGGTGATTTCTTCTGGGAACTGGGTAAACACATTCTTTACCGTGCTGCGATTGATATTGGTATGACTGCTGTTGTCTTTGGCGGCATAAATGTCGGTATGTATTTTCTATTAAAATATCTTAATTATCTTGATCACCCTGCTGGAAAGGTCATATTCGGCACAGCTGTGGCTTTGCAAGTTGGATATTTTTTTCAGAGCGGGATCAAATGGCTTTTATCAAAGCCAGCCAGGTTTCTTTCTCCTTCGCTTGAAGATCGGGTGAATCTTTTGCTACAAGACCCTAACAGGCGGGTTGAGATCGGCGGTTTTGGCGAGGGAGCTATTGATATCCTTGCAGAGAAAGTAAAAGATGGTTTTGGGTTTACGGGCAATCATAAAGAAGCTATCCTTGCTTTAAGGGATATCTCCCGGAAAAATCCAAGACTTATTGCGTATACAGCACCTATTCTTGCCGGCGCACTATACAAAACAGGGTATCATCCTGAAATACTGGAGACGTTAGGAAATATTGGAAGATATGCAAAAGATTCTTCTCCTAAAATTGTGACTTATTACCGGGATTTTAATTCAAAATTGAGTAAAAAAGACAAAGAAGAAGTAATTAAAGCCTTATTCAAAATAGATCCAGAAGCTGCAATAACACTTTCTTTAGATGAATATCCTTTTGCCAGTGAGCAAGAAAAAATAGATATCGAAAATGTTATACTACAATATCCTAATGAAGCAATCCCTATTCTTCTTAAGAGGATAGAGCTAGCACCGATACTCAAGAATCCCCAGGACGCTGCATATATACTTACCTTGTTTGGAGAACAAACTCTTCCCCATCTAATTAAAAGCTTGAAGAATCCAAATCTTACACTTGTGGCATCAAATCTGATTGGAAAATTAGGCTCAGGAGGAAGAGAAGCTGTTCCGGCTTTAATGGAGTTTTTGAGAGCCGGGGCAGAAACTATATATTATTCTGAACATATTACAGTTAGAGAATATGAAAACAGGGAAGCTGCGACAAAAGCGCTTGCAGCTGTCCTTGGAAAAGATTCTATCCCTATATTTATGGACTTGCTCAAAAATGATGAAGATCCGTTCAGAAATTTTTATGTTGCGAGGATGGCCGAGTTTGGCCCTGACGCAAAAGCAGCATTTCCTAAGATGAAAGAGCTGTTGCTTCAGAGAAAGAGATATGGTGATTTTGAAAGCACAAGACAAGAGAGAGATAATGAACTAAAAGCAGAAATCGCGGCATCCTTGCATCTTATTGATCCAGAAGCTTCTGTTCCAGTACTGGTAGAAGCACTTTCAGATCCTTCTATTCAATTTCCAGAAGCAGAAGTTGTTTATAGTGCTATCATAAGTCTTGGAGAGCTTGGAGAGAAAGCAAAACCTGCACTTCCTGCTCTCCAGGAAGAATATAAATATAATAGACCTAAAGAGCGCGGATTCATAATAGAGGCGATCTCTAAAATTTTAGGAATTGAAGCATTGCCAATGTTCAGGGAGATGATGGAGCCTAAAGAAGAGATGTCAGTGGATGCACTGAGAGCAATGCGAGAGCAGATCATGGAAGGAATAGTTAATTTGCTTCCGCATGGAAGAGCAGTGGCTGAACTGAAAAGCATAGCATTAAACCAAAAATATATCTATGAGACAAGGTCGTATGCAATCGAAGAGCTAGCCAAAGGCGGACAGGCTGCTGTTCCAGCCCTTATTGAGATTCAGGATTATTATCTGAAAAACAGAGAAAAAGACTATACCAATGTAAACTTATTCAATGAAGCTATAGATTCAATCCAAAAAATAGGGCCAAAAGCAGGAGAAGCAGTTCCTCCGATGCTTGCATACATAGGCAGCTTGGAAGATCCTACGCCTAGAGCAGGTATGACAAGAATACGTTATGAAACAGCATTAGTAGCTATACTTGGAAGAAAAGCTGTTACTGAAATTATATATGGATTGTATAATAAAGAGTTTGATTCTGAATACCTGACTGCTTTATCATATTATGCTGAATCCAGAAAAACAATCAACCATAACAGACTTCCCTATTATATGTTTGTGTTGAATTACAATCTGGAAAGATTAAAAGAAATTCCTAATGCGCAGAACAAAAAGAAAGAGGTTCTTAGGCTGATAAAAGAGGCAGATGAAAACTATATTGAATTTTTCAGAAGGATATATTACAATGAACCTGTCAGAAACTATGAGATATATCCATCTTATCTGAGATCTATTGATACGGATTATGAAGGAAGTCTGGATAATCTCAGAGTGCTTATGAAAGTTCCAAACGATTACCCCGAGGAAGAAATATTAAGAGAGATTGATGAAAAAATAACTACCGTGGATATTGTTCAGTCTGTGAAATCATTTGAATTTGTTGCAAAAGATGTAGAGATGACCCTTGAGCCTGAACTGGAAGCAGCATTAAAGCGAGAGATATCTGCTGTTCTTGATTCAAAAGTTGAGGTAGATATCGAGACAATAAAGAAAAAAATAGAGGCAATTGAAAAAGAGATGGAAGTTTTGATCCTTGCAGAAGACTGGGCCAGAATAGAAACTAAATACAATGTCCAGCTTCCAGAATCCCTGAAATCAAAAGAGCGTATGAGCAATCTAAAGAAGAAGATATTCAAGGACGGTAATGTAGGTCTAGGCCTATCAAAAGAAGAACAGAACAAATTATTCCTGTTGATATTTGAACGGATCGATCTGGATATGTTCAAACGGTTTGTGGAAGGAACTTTGGGGGAGGATATGAATGAATTCCTGACAAAATTGTCTGAAGCAAACATCGCATTACAGGATGAACTGGTTGACAATGGCTTGGAAACCCTTGTCCCTCGTATAAGAGATCTTGAACTGTGGAATCTTATTGTGCGGGTAAAGGACGAGAAAAAAGAAAAAGAAGAGGAGGGAACCAGAGCCACCAAGAAAATAGATCTGGTGTTCAAGAAAAAGAATCTACTTGATCTTTGGCAGGGGAAGTTCTCTGGGACATGTTTCGGAGATTATCCTTATGACATGGTGAGAGATGATATTATTGTTGCGAAAATTATATCTAATGGTGATCTTAAAGGTTCTCTATTGTTCACTATCCAAGGAGATAATCTGATCATGATCGGATTCGATCCTTCTGAAAGCCTTGTCGGTTCAATATCTGAGGCGAAAGACAAGGAATTTATCAGAGATATAATGGAGAAGGTATATGAGTTTGCTATCGAGAATAATCTCCAGCTTTTGATAACATCGCAGGCTGGCGGACTTTCTAACAGGTTTGGATACCAGCAAGAGATATTCAGAAAATATACTGGTGATACAGAAGTTCCTGTAGAACATGATACTTATCATCCAGTCTATCATTATAGAATCCGAACAGCATATCGTGCCTTACCTTATACAGAAGTTTTCCCACATCTTGAAGGGACTCCAAGGATCGAGGTTGTTTATGAAGAACCACTAGAATTTACAGAGGAGATTGTTGAAGCACCAGAAAAAGCTCTTCTAGATATTAGAGAGGTAAACTGGCTGGAAGATGCAGATAAAATAATGCGGATAGAGGAAGAAACATTCTCAGAAGAAGCACAACAATCCAGAGCGGATCTTGCGAGAACATTCAGCTATGAAGGTACTGTCGCTTATATGGTTTTAATTAATGGAGCGCCTGCAGCTTATATGCTCGGTTCTGCAATGGAAAATTATGAAGAAGATCTAGAAGATCTAGAGGATGATCCTGACTTTGGAAAAGGAAATGCTATCTATATAGAATCAACTGCTGTCAGGCCGAAATTCCAGAGGATGGGTCTTGGAACGAAAATAAGGATAGAATTCCTGAAAAAAGCTTTGGAGAAAGGCTATACAAAAGGAAAGAGCCATGCAAACATTATTTCTGGAATGAGAGACTGGACACTACGTCTTGGCGGAAAAACAATTCGGCATTATGCTGACTGGCTTGGAGAGCCGCACGATTATATGGAGTTTGACCTTCAGACCATGCTAGATAATCTGCAACCAATAGAAGTTCCTGTCGAACAGGAGCCTGCAGAAGTTGCTGTTGTGAAAAAATCAGTATCTATTGAAGAAGAGCCAATGGAAGGCACTGGGATGTCTGTCGGAGAAGTATATAACCGTCTTGTTGAGAAGATGATCGCTGACCTGGATGTAAGAGAGATGGAATTTGAAAAGGATGTGAACCAGTATGGTTTTGAGAGTTTTGAAGAAAAACTTCTTCCTGAAGGATTGCGGCATAATTTTTATGATCTTGTCCAGCTTTTTTATCACACTCCTGATTATATTGCTTTGACAACACAGTTAGAGGGGAAACATGTGGGGTATGTCCTTGGTTCCTCTCTGGAAGATTTTCCATTGATAATTGAATTGGCTAATGATGAGGATTTTGGAAAAGGAAATACCATGTATATTGACACTCTTGCTGTCCTTCCAGAATTTTCAGACAAAAAGTTTGATCAAATGCTTCTGCTTTCTTTTCTGTTGAAAGCCAAACAGAAAGGCAAGGAAAAAGTAAAA
>JAHWHI010000099.1 GCA_019323355.1 Candidatus Woesearchaeota archaeon
GGAAATCTCCTGAACACTATGACTATAGAAAGGCTCAAGAAATGGACCAGATAAGTTTATATTTTGATATTACTTCTCTATATTTATGTTAGATTCAGCACATGACAACGGTATTTTTTACTCAGCTCTCGCAGGGATTGTTCTTGGAGGGGTTCTATGTTTGTTTATAGACTTCCATCCTGAGAAACCAACATCAATTGAAGCAACTGTAGGAACAACCTCTGAAGGAACAACCACAATAAGTCAGCGCTTTGGGCATAATGCTCCAACATACTCTTTAGATACAAGCACTTATGGCCCTTGTAATAAATGCCTGGAACCTTGGGAGCCAACTAAGATAGATTATGCAGAAATAGCACAAGAACTTCAAAGATAAGGCTTCTTAGCACTTCTCATAAATCCGTAGAAACCTTTATAAAAAGCGTCAAAATTCTATATGCCATTAAGAAGAATCCATTTAAATCAGAAATAGGGGATTTATATGGGGTAAATTTAAGGGAGGCCCATAAAACGTGCCCGCTCTGGGACAAACGTTCTGGAAATTGGTACAATCATTCTATAGCCAATTTTTAGCGGAAATTTATGGAAATCTAGATTGATTTGTCTCCACATATCGAATCTGGACGATTTAGGCCTTTATTTTCAAAAATAATTGATTTAAAACCGAAAAAATGCCAAACAAAAGATTTCCACGAAGAGGGTCAATGCAATTTTGGCCAAGGAAAAGAGCTCGAAGAGAGCATACTAGAATTAGATCTTGGAACACTGGCAAGCAGGATGTCAATATCTGCGGTTTTGCAGGGTATAAGGTGGGGATGACATCTGTTCAGTATATGAACACCAAAAAAACATCCCCTTCATACGGCGAAACTCTTTCTGTCCCTTGTACCATCATCGAATGTCCTGCATTGAAGGTTTATTCTGTACGTTTCTATAAGAAAGCAAAGAACACAAACAATATCAGGCTTGCAAAAGAAATCATAAACCCTAAGCTTGACAAGGAAGTTGCAAGACGTGTTCCAAAAACAAAGAAAAAGCAAGCATTACCAGATTCTGCTGATGAATTTTTTGATATAAGATTGAATCTTTATACTCAGCCAAAGCTTACAGGCATTGGAAAAAAGAAACCAGAGATATTTGAAGTTGCTCTTTCAGGAAAAAAAGAGGACAAGCTTGCATACATCAAAGAGCTTATGGAAAAAGAGATCAATGTGCACGACGTCCTGAAAGCAGGGCAGTTGCTTGACGCTCATGCAGCGACAAAAGGAAAAGGTCTGCAAGGTCCAGTCAAACGTTTCGGTATAAAGATCAAATTCTCAAAATCTGAAAAATTGCACAGAAGTCCTGGATCATTGGGTCCTTGGAAAGCGCAGCAGCACGTCATGTACAGGGTTGCGCACGCAGGTAAGATGGGCTATCATACTCGGACAGATTATAATAAATGGCTGATGAAGATAGAGGCACAGCCAGAATTAGCACCTGTAAAACATTACGGTCTTGTGAAGAATCCTTATCTTTTGATAAAGGGAAGTATTCCAGGCACAAGAAAAAGATTGGTCAAGCTTATCACGCCGATAAGGCCAAACAAAAAACTTGAGGTACAGGCACCTCCTCTGAAATAAAATGACAGCTACAATATTCGACACAAACGGACAGAAGAAAACAGAAAAAGAACTGCCTAAACAGTTCAAGGAAAAAGTCCGTGATGATATTATTCAGAGAGCAGTCCTTGCATTACAATCAAAAAGAAGGCAGCCTTACGGTTCAGATCCAAAGGCTGGAATGAAATCTTCAGCAGACCTTTCCAGAAGGAGAAGAAAATACAGAGGAAGTTACGGTCACGGAATCAGCCGGGTCCCAAGAAAGATCCTATGGAGAAGAGGAACCCATTTCATGTGGGTAGGTGCTTTCGCGCCAGGAACTGTCGGTGGAAAAAAAGCGCATCCGCCAAAGGCAGAAAAGAAATGGGAAGAGCGCATCAACAAGAAAGAGAACAGGAAAGCTATCCGTTCAGCAATGTCTGCGACAATCAGCACAGATCTTGTTGCTGGAAGAGGCCATAAGCTTCCAAAAACTTATCCAATCATACTTGATCCTTCATTCGAAGATATTGACAAGACAAAGAAAGTCCGCGACGCCCTTGCAAAATTAGAGCTTGCAGAGGAGCTGAAAAGATGCACTGTACGGAAAGTCCGCGCAGGTATCGGAAAACTGCGGGGAAGGAAATACAAAAAGAAAGTTGGTCCGCTTATAGTCGTCTCAAAGACCTGCAAGCTGTCCAAAGCATGCCAGAACATATCCGGGGTCGACATTGTTAATATAAAATCATTGAACGCTGAACGATTAGCGCCTGGCGGAGTTCCAGGAAGATTGACACTATGGAGTGCATCAGCACTTGACCTGTTAGAAAAAGAAAAGCTATACACTTGAAAATGGCAGAAGCAAAGAAAAAAGGAACAGAGAAAAAAGAAAAAAAGAC
>JAHWHI010000100.1 GCA_019323355.1 Candidatus Woesearchaeota archaeon
AAAAAAGAGAAATAAAAAAATTAAACAAGAAGTTCTAGTTCTCCACCAAGATGTTCTCTTAGCGCTTCCAGAGTCTTGCTTGAGAGATGTTTGACTGACTTGCTCTCTGCAACAGCAGCTTCAACTTCTTTCTTGTTTGAAGGCTTGACAGGTCCAAGTGAACCGTCTTCTTTCAGAGCAGCTTTCTCTATCTTGTCTCCTTCCAGGATGAAGATGCCTTTCTCAAGAAGGATAACTTCTGAAGTTCCTTTCTTGTGCTTAACTCTGAAAGTTCGCCTCTCCATCTCCATTGTCTTTGACCGTGTTAGGAAATCGATCATTGCACGGATGAAAAGCCTGCTCTCTTTGTGAGCCTTGTCAATGTCAGACTGTGTTATCTTGTTAGCGTCAAGATCCTTCTTTGCTTTGACTACTGTCTCCAGTTTTGAGAACAAAGTCTCTGGGAATTTTCCAGCGTCAACAAGGGTTTTCTTGAACTCTTTTGCAAGGTCTGCATCTGAAACTTCCTTTTTTCCGCCTGCTAATTCGATTGCTTCTCTTGCAGCTGCAGCTGTCTGGTCGTATACTGTGATGACAGTCTCTTTGTCGCTCTGAAGCTCGATCTGCTTGTACAGCTTGTCGAACCTCTTCCTGAAATCTTCACAATCTGTCATCAGCTTGTCAATCTCTTTACCTGACAATTCCTTGATATCTCCGTATTCCCAGCTCTTGAAAAGCTCGATCATCTTTATCAGGATGTCTGCGTATTTCTTTTCTAACAGCTTGTCTTTCTCTACAAAGATTTCCTGGACTAATCTTCCTGTCTCCCTGTGTGTAGGCGGTGAGAAACCTGCCATCATCAGTGCAGCCTGTGCTGGATTAAGCACAGAGTAATACAAGTCTTCTACTCCGATTGACAGCAGTCTTTTCTTTGCACTCTCAAAGAAATGCCGTCCAGAGTCATTGAACTTTCTGATAGCTTCTCTTGAAGGTCTGATCCTTCCCATGTCCAGCAGGTGTTTCCACGGCATGTAGATACCTCTGTCGTAGAACGGAATACCGTCTCTCAAGAAGGTAAATATTACTGGGCTTGCGCTGTCTCTCAGGATGTCCCAGAAGTCTGTCAGCAAGTAGGACTGTACGTGCAGCTGTCTTTTGACACCTGTGATAGCAGATGCTTCGAAAGCCATCTGATAGATTATCGCTGACAATCTGTCCTTCAGTTCTGTCCTTGTCATCTTCTTGACATCTGTATCGTCAATGATTATGAATACGTCAATGTCAGACTTTTCATTGCCACCGCCTCTGAATAGAGCGCCTGCTGCAACATAACTGACAATGTACTTGTCGAATTTCTTCAGTACCAAAGATTTGTGCACTTCTGAAATCTTTACTGCACCTAGAATACCTTTGTCGTATGTAGGTGCTGAGATTGCGATTGTCTGTAACAGTTCATAATTGCCATCAAAACATGCCTGCCATAGCTCTGATATTAGCACAACTTGCGGCACGATCTTGTCTGCTTTTCCTATCTCTGTCATTATCGCACCAAGCTTCTCTCTTAGTTCTGTCTTGGTCATCCGTTTAGAATCAGCATCATCGATTGCTACTAAAACATTGATTTCTTCCTGGCCTTTTTTTTCTGGCGGAAGTACTGCAACACCTAAAATATAATCTTTGAACTTTTCCAGGGCTTTCTTCTGGAACTTTTCTACTTTGCCCTTGATCTCTTTCATCTTTTCTTCTATTCTTTTCTTTTCCTCTTCTGTCAGCTCTGGCATGCCAGGCGGCATAGGACCTTTATCCTCTTTGCTTGCTTCAACTTTCTGTTTTTTTGCCATTTTTGTATACCTCTCAAATATGATTATGACTTAGATGTCACAGTATATATTCATGGTATGGGCCTTTATAAAGTATTTTGTCCTTAAGTAGGCACATGTGGGACATTTTGGCCATAGGAGGTAAGTTTATAAAGGAAAGCAGCTTATTTTGGGCCTATTGGGGGTGATTATATGGCAAATAAAGCTAACAAAACAAGCGTCAAAAAGGAAGTTCTTGACAAGATGGTTGCATTGATTGTGGCTGCTTTTGGTCTGGTTGCTGCTCTTGCATGGAACGATACGATCAAGACAATATTCAAGGCTATCTTCGGCGAGCAAAGCACTGTATTGGCAATGGTTATATATGCAGTTGTTGTGACTGTGCTTGCTGTGGTACTGACATTGTACATCAGCAGGATGGCTGCAAGGATAAAATGAAATATAAGATTAGAAAAGCAAAGCTTTCTGATGCAGAAGGTTTGGGCAGATTATATCTTGAATTTTGGGGTCCGCACAGGAATGCGGATCCTCTAATAAAGATGAACAGGAAGATCACTTTGAAGAAAGAGATAGAGAGCGCAAAAAAAGAGATCAAGAGCAAGAAGAGTCTTACTTTTGTAGCTGACAAAGACGGAGAAGTCATTGGCTTTATTGAATTGCTGATAAAGAAGAATGACAAATGCTTCAAAGTGAAGGAGTACGGTTATCTTAATGCTGCAGCGACATTGAAGAAGTACAGGGGAAAAGGTGTTGCAAAGGCTTTGGCAAAAGTTGGCTTCAAATTCTTGAAAGACAAAGGGATCAAATATGTCCAAGGCCGGGTCTATAATACAAACCAGACCGCACTGAAAGCATGGGAGAAAATCGGACTTAAACCGCAGTCGACTATGTTGT
>JAHWHI010000101.1 GCA_019323355.1 Candidatus Woesearchaeota archaeon
ACTGCCAGAGAGGAGAACTCGCATCTGAAACACATATGGAGACTGTATTCGGAACAAAGGATCCGCTGCAGGTAGCGAAGGTCCTTATTGACGAAGGAGAGATCCAGCTTAATGGAGAACAGAGAGATAAGATCCGGGCGCAGAAAAAACAGAAGATAATCGCGACCATAGCAAGAGATGCTATCGATCCACAGACAAAGCTGCCTCATCCTCCAGCGCGGATAGAGCTCGCAATGAAAGAAGCAAAAGTTGCTATCGACGAGTTCAGGACAGCTGAGAACCAGATCGAAGACATAGTCAAAAAGTTAAGACCTATAATCCCGATAAGTTTCGAGAAAAGGGTTCTTGATATAAGAATACCTTCGTCTGCTGCTGGCAAAGCACAGCACGCAGCACGGGAGATGGGCGCAATTAAGCACGAAACATGGGGCAATGACGGTTCCTGGCTTATCACAGTAGAGATAAGCGGAGGACTGGTCGACAAATATGTTCAGAAACTGAACAATGTAACCCATGGCGGCTGCGAAGTTAAAGAGATTAAATAGGAGAGTGAAATAAATGGCATTAAAAATAGAAAACAAAAGCATCGTAGTGCCTGGAGAGATCCTTGCCGAAGGGATGGACTTTCTTCCTGGTGAAGGTGCTTTCAGAGAAGGAGAAGTTGTAATCTCTTCTCGACTAGGATTAGCTAATGTTGACGGAAGAGCTATCAAGATAATTCCGTTGGCAGGAACATATCTTCCAAAGGTAGGAGATAGAATCATCTGCAAGATATTCGATGTGACATACAGCGGATGGAGAGTTAATACAAACACAGCGTATCCTGCAATGTTGTCAATGAAAGAGGCGACATCAGAATACATCGAGCACGGCGCTGATCTTAACAAGTATTTCACAATGGGTGAATACATTGTTGCGAAGATCATCAATGTCACAGGACAGAACCTGATCGATATATCACTTAAGGGTCCTGGGCTTAACAAGCTAAGGCCTGGACGTATCATCGAGGTAGATCCGTGCAAAGTCCCGAGGATAATCGGAAAGCAGGGCTCAATGGTGAGCATGGTGAAAAACGCCACTGGCTGCAACATAATCGTCGGACAGAACGGACTTATCTGGCTGAGCGGAGAGCCAGAGGATGAGATGCTTGCGATCGAATGCATCAAAAAGATCGAGAAAGAATCCCACAAACAAGGTTTGACAGAGGAAATCGAGAAATTCCTTAAAGACAAGACCGGTGGTGTCATCAAGAAACCTCCGGTAATGGAAGAACCAGAACAGCATGAATATCAAAGAGATTCAAGGCCGCCGATGAGAGGCGGACCAAGAAGGGATTCAAGACGAGGACCTCCTCGAAAATTTAACAGAGATAACAGGAGGAGAAGAGAATGAGTTACACAAAAAGAATAGACGGAAGAAAAATGGACGAAACTAGGCCGATCATTGCAAAGGTAGGAATAATCCCGAATGCAAAAGGAAGTGCTTCTTTCACGATCGGAAAGACAACTGCTTATGCAGCTGTATACGGACCTAGAGAATTACATCCTAAATTTTTGCAGGATCCTAAGACTGGAAAATTAAGATGCAATTACAATATGATGCCTTTTTCTGGAAGCGGCGAACGGATAAGACCAGGACCATCCAGAAGAAGCAAGGAGATCAGCATGGTGACACAGAACGCACTGGCCAGTGTGATGGATCTTTCAGATTATCCAAACACTGTAGTCGATGTATTCATCGAGATCCCGCAAGCTGATGCTGGAACAAGATGCGCAGGAATCTGTGCAGCTTCAATGGCACTGGCAGATGCAGGCTTCAAGATGAAGGACATGCCTGTTGCGATCGCAATAGGTGTCGCTGATAACAAGACTGTTTTTGCAGATCCAGATTATGCAGAAGAGACATTGAACCAGTCAGGGCATGCAGAGCATGTCGCTGATATCGCGATGACACTTCTGCCAAGAGCAGGAAAAATCACCCATCTTCAGATGGATGGTATGGTTTCAAAAGAAAAACTCTTTGAAGCTGTCGAAATAGCAAAAAAAGTTGTCAAGAAGATTAATGACATCATGAGAACTGCATTGAAAGAGCAGTTCAACAATGTGGAGGCATCAAAATGAATCCAATACTACAACATGTAAGAGATCTAGCGACAAAAGGGAAACGGTTAGATGCCCGGAAACTTGACGAGTATCGTGATATTTCAGTCGAGACTGGAGTTGTCAAAACTGCAGAAGGTTCTGCACGTGTCAAGCTTGGCAAGACAGAAGTCCTGATCGGAATCAAACTTTCTGTCGGAACACCCTACCCAGACACACCTAATGAAGGCGCGCTTATGGTCGGCGCAGAACTAATGCCTATGTCAAACCCAGAGTTTGAATCCGGTCCGCCTTCAATAGAGTCTATCGAGCTGGCAAGAGTAATTGACAGAGGAATCAGGGAAAGCCATGCAATAAACCAGGAGAAATTGTGCATAACACCTGGAGAGAAAGTATGGATGGTATCTGTTGATATCTGTACAATCAATGCAGACGGCAATCTATTTGATGCTGCTGGTATTGCTACACTGGCTGCTCTAAAAGACACCAAGTTCCCGAAATATGACGGAGAGACTGTAGATTACAAGGAGCTTACAAAAGATCCTCTTGTGATTGACCAGGCTCCTCTTCCAGTCACAATCAGCAAAATAAATGAGCAACTGTTTGTTGATCTTGCTGAAAATGAAGAAGGTGCTGAAGATGGAAGGATTACAGCAACCATCCTTGAAGACGGAACAGTATGTTCGCTTCAGAAAGGAGGACCTGTTCCATTCTCATCTGAAGAACTTGGCAAAGTCATTGATCTTGCTGTTGAAAAGAGCAAAGAGATCAGGGCAAAATTATAGGTGAGTCATATGGCAAAAGAAGAACAGACCCAAAAATTTACCCGGTTCGAAAGGGCTAGGATCATAGGAAGCAGGGCATTACAGATAGCATCTGGAGCTCCATTCCTGATCAAACTTAGCAAGAAAGAGCTCGAAGATATCAAGTACGATCCTATCGAGATCGCTAAGAAAGAGTTCGATGCCGGAGTAATACCAATGACTGTTTCCAGACCTCTTCCTCCTAAAGCAGATGAATCTGTAGAAGAGGAAGAAAAGAAATAATTAAAATTTATTTTTTTATCTTATTCTGCTTTCCATGCATCTATAAACAGCACAATACCTGCAAAAATTGTAAGGATGTTCAGTATTGTTATGCTTATGAATTCCAGGTTGAATCCGATAATTCCGTACTGATTAAGAACAGGAATCAATCCTAAGATAAGAATAGGAATTCCAGCTGCGACACTCAGCCACATCCATGCAGACTGCTGGTAAACTTCATGGGTTGCGTCCCATAACAACAATACACCAGCGATTATCAAAATAATCCGGAATGCAAAAGCTGGCAGGCTTGGTATTGTGAAACCTATCCGGCCTATACTGAACAAAAGAGGTATAAGACCGATTGCAACCAAAGCTGCACCAAGAAGCATGCTTGCCCAACTTCTAAGACCAAAGCGTCCGTGTATACTAACCATTCATATCACCTTTTTAATTATGAAGACACTTATAGAAGCAGAGTATTTAAACTTTTCTGTAGTCAATTCTTTGGAATAGAGAATGAAAATGTGCTTCCTATGCCTAACTGGCTCTCAAACCAGATCTTTCCGCCATGTGATTCAACTATCTGCTTTGTGATCGGCATGCCAAGACCAGAGCCTTTCTCTGTATGGAAATCATGCTGTATCTGGTGGAACTTGTCGAATACTTTCTCAAAATCCTCTTTTGCAATTCCTATCCCTGTATCCTGAACATGCAGCTCAAAATGATTCTTGAAATCTTTCAATGAGATTGTCACTTTTCCTTTTTGTGTGAATTTGATGGCATTGCTAACAATATTAAGGACAGCCTGCTTTATCTTGTCTTGATCCACCATGACATTGGTTATCTTGCTTCCTGTCAGCACCATAATAAGATTTTTCTGTTTTGCCTGCGGCAGCATAAGCTGGATTACACTATCGACAAGTTCGTAGAGATCAGTACGCTTCCGCTGCATCTGGATTTTTCCAGCCTCCATCTTTGTAAGGTCAAGATAATCGTCTATCATGCTTTTCAGGCGGAGAGCTTCCTTGTGGATAATCTTCATGCTGTCTTCCAGCTGTTTCCCTGCAAGATTTCCTGCAAGCATCAGCTTTGAATAGCCTATAAGGCTTGTAAGAGGGGTCCTCAGCTCATGGCTGACATAACTCATGAATTCGTTTCTTTGCTTGTCAATATCACGCAGACGGATGTTTGTCTCTGTAAGCTCTTTTGTACGCTCTTCTACCTGCCTCTCTGTCTCATCAAGTAGCGTGGCGTTCTCGATCGCGATCGCTGCACTGTTAGCAAAAGTATTGAAAGTTTCAAGATTGTTCCTTGTTATCATCTTCTTAGAGAAGATATTGTCAGCAGTGAGCAGTCCGATCACATTATTCTTTACTATCAGAGGGACAGCTGCAAAAGGGGTAGAGCTTTCTTTGCCAAGCAGTTTATTTATTGCAGGATTATCATAAAAATGGTAGACCTGTGCTTTTTTTCTCACAAATATTTCCTGAAGTATCTTGTCTTTCTTCACATCGACAATGACTTTGTCAAAATCTAGAGTTCCTAAAGCCACCACCCCGTGCAATCTTGATTTTTTCTTGTCTAACAGATACAATCTTATCCTGTCAAAACCGATGGTAGTCTTGATGCTTTCAAGAATAAGCTCAAGAACCTGGTTCAGCTCAAAGTCTGCGTGGAGCATGCTGAAGATAGTACGCACTGTCTCTAGCTCCTGAAGAGTCTTCATGTATTCGCTCTCTGGCTTTCTCTGTACCTGCGCATCTTTTGGCAGGGTAAAAGAGAAAGTGCTGCTCTCGCCAGGTGTGCTCTGGACCCAGATGTCCCCTCCGTGAAGGTCGACAATCTCTTTGAAAATCGAGAGCCCAATACCAGTGCCTGTACCTGCACGTGTCATATGTTCCTCGATCTGCGAGAATTTGTCAAAGATTTTGCTTATCTGCTCCTTTGGTATTCCGATCCCAGTGTCCTGGACACTTATCTGGACAAAATATGGATTGTCATTGACAGTTATTGTTACGCTTCCTCCTTTCCTGTTGAATTTTATCGCGTTAGAGATGAGGATCTTCATCGCCTGCCTTATCTTCTCTGAGTCCATATTTATCGGCTCCATCTTTTTTACTTCATAACGGATATCGACGTTTTTCTCCTGGGACTGCAGGGAAAGGTCCTGGATACTGTTTGAGATGATCTCATTGAGGTTTGTGCTCTCTAGGTTGAGCTGTGCTTTTCCAGAGACAAGACGGCTAAGATCAAGCACGCTGTTGATAGTCTCTTTCAGCCTTTCTGATTCTGAAAGGATTATCTCCATGCATTCTTTCTGCTTTTCAGTGAGATCGCCGAACTTTCCAGAGGTCAGCAGAGAGGAATAACCTTTTATCGATGTCAATGGAGTCCTCAGCTCGTGGGAAACAATAGAAAGCATCTCAGATTTCATCTTGTCAGCTTCTTTAAGACGGATGTTCTTTGCACGAAGCTCGACAGTAGCGTCCTGGATCTTCTGCTTCAGGTTCTTGTTGAAGGTGTTCAGACGGTCATAGAGTATCGCACGGTTGATCGAAAGAGCTGCATTGTTAGCAAACAGCCCAAGCAGTTTAAGGTCATTTTCGTCAAGAGCCAAAGGTTTGTCTTTGTTGTCAACAGTAAGTATACCAATGACCTTGTCAGAGATGATCAATGGGAGCGAGAGGAATGAATGACCTTTGGAGACAGTGAACAGTTCCTCATCAATGTAAATCTTATTATCCGGATCTCCGATTTTTTCCAGAAAGATAGGCTTTTTTGTACGGATAGTGTTCGCGACAATGCCATTATTATTTTTTAGAGGGATCTTTATGTTTCTTACTGATTCCTGCTTGAGTCCTGTGGAGATGACACCCTCAAGAAGCTTGTCATCCTCGTTGATAAGATAAATTGTCGCATAATCATAACCCAGTTTGACAATTCCCTGAAGGATCTGTTTCAGCAGAACATTGAGCTCCAGGACCTGGTGCATGCTGCCCCCGATCTCCTGCAGAAGGAGAAGACGCTTGTTCTGTTTCGCGAAATTAAGCTCAAGCTCTTTTCTTGCTGTGACATCCTTGTTATGGCATACGACAAACTTTGCCTTGCCAGACTGGTCTTTGATAGGATAGCAGAATACTTCAGTGTAAATTGTTTTGCCAGCTGTTATAGGAACAATATTACGATGAGGTTTTCCAGTGCTGAATACTTTTCTTGAAAGGCACAAGTCACAGTCATGCAGCTTACCCTTCAGGAAATCGCAGCATTTTGAGCCGATTACATCCTTGAATTTCTTTTCATTGACCAGCTTCAGAAAAGCCTTGTTCGCGCGCATAACTTCATAATTGTCATTAATGAAAAATAAAGGATCTGTCATGCTATCGAACATAGCTTCCAGTTCCTGTTTCGCGTTTAATATGGTCTTTAAGTCCGGCTCTTTCTCTTTGCTCATTTTCAGATAGTTTTTGCTTTTGACATAACTAGATCCAGATCACCTTTCTGGATTTCGTTCTGAACATCCAAACTATCAACCGCTTTTACCTTCAGAGAAATGCGCATCTTCTTGTCAAACAAATTCGGCAGAAGATCCTTTGCCATCTGCTTTATCTGTGCTGAGAGGATCTCGCTGTTGGAATAGGTCAGGACAACAAAATCATCTGCACCAAGATGCGCCAGAAAATCGTGCTTTGTTCCGAAACGCTCGATGCACGTCTGGAATATCCGACTCAGCAACTGTAAAATCTCATTTCCATTCTTATAACCATGGACCTCGTTGAACTTCTTGAAGTTAGAGAGGTCCAGGAACAGGACTTTTGCTTTTGTCTTGGTCATCTCCTCCATCAAGGATTCAAAACCCGGAAGTCCTGTGACATAATTGATCTTCAGCATCTGGTCCCTCCTCCTGAGGACTGCACGTACCCTTGCTTCTAATTCCAGGGGATCAAAAGGTTTTGTGATATAATCGTCTGCACCTATGTTCAGGCCTTTTACCTTGTCATTGATCATTGTCTTTGCAGTCAGCATTATGACAGGGATGTTGCTTGTGCTAACATTTCTCCGGAGATATTTGCAAACCTCAACACCGTCCATCTTTGGCATCATCAAGTCTAGCAGTATAAGGTCAGGTATGGTCGTGTCGACAAACTTCAGTGCTTCGATACCATTCCTTGCCTCGAAAAGATTGTAGTTGCCAGGCGCAAGACTGAGCTTGATCAGGTCGCGCACATTGTCTTCGTCATCAACAACAAGGATGTTAGAGCTGTTGTGCTCCTTTGAAACCTGCCAGAAGCGAGCTTGCGCTATCACCTTAGAGGTCACTATATTGCTTGCCTGCATAACCTCAAGATATTTTGACACTGTGACACGGTTTCTTCCGATGTTCTTTGATATCTCTGATGTGCTGGCGCCGAAATCTTTCTGTTTCAGAAAGGTAAGGATCTCGTCCACAATTTCTTCATTTAGGTTTTCCAAGGGTATCTACCTCCGTTAGATTAACATCAAGTTTATTTTTTTTGAAAGTTCGACCGGATCGAATGGCTTTATGAGAAAACCGTCCGGTGTATTCTCGAAAAGATCCTCTGTTGTCTCTTTTGCTGTCAGGATGAGCACAGGAGTCTTTGATTTCTTCTTTATCTCCCTGCATGCCTCCCAGCCGTTCATCTTAGGCATCATCAGGTCGAGGACAACAAGATCATACTTGTTTTTCTCGAAATGATCAAGCGCTTCCCTGCCGTTTCTTGCAGTTGTCACTTCATACTCTGGCAGACATAGCTTAAGCAGATTCAAAATATTTTCATCGTCATCTGCAATTAAAATGCTCTTTTTCATTTTTTTAGGGTTGCCTTCAGCCTTTCGTTCAATTCGTCAGGCTCGAATGGTTTAGTTATATAATCGTCACCGCCGACCTTCATCCCAGCATACATGTCATTCATCTTGTCTTTTGCAGAGAGAAAGACTATGGGAATGTCTGCTGTGTCAGGATGTTTTTTCAGCTCTTTCACAGTGTCAAAACCAGACATGCCTGGCATCATCACATCCATTGTAATCAGATCCGGCTTTGTCTCTGAAGCTCTCTGTATTGCTTCGTGCCCGCTGTTCGCTGTGATCACATTGAAATCCTCCTGCAATGAAAGTTTTATCAGGTTGACTATGTGCGGTTCATCATCAACAACTAGAATTGTGGGTTTTGTTTTGTCAAGAATAGGCTTGACTTTTTTCAGGGCAGCCATCTGGTATTCAAAATTAACACGCCTGAACCTGGATTCTACTTCTGACTTTTTGTCCATATTATCCACCCCCCGATGGTGCGAACTGGTTATCAGTTCTGATTACTAGAAGAGTAAATCTAGTATATAAATGTATCTGAGATGTTTATAAAGACCAGTATAACGCCCCGGAATAAAAATGCCAATAATGTTTATAAAGGACTTCCGGTCATTTATAAAAGAAGGCATCTGGGCCGTCTTGATTAAAAGGTTCTGATTAGAAAATCTTGTCGTCGAGAAAGTTCTTTGAGTGGAGATTTTTATTGATAATTGTAGGTAGGTTGGAACTTCTGATAATATTTAACCACTTGTTAGTGATGAAAAATAGAAAGATTTATAAAGGAGGGGTAATTCTAGGTAATATATGAAGGTAAAAACAAGCGTTGCTTTGGAAGAGGAAACATTGGTTTCTATGAGAGAATTAGTTAAGAAAGGCAATTTTAGAAATAAATCTCATGTTATGGAATTTGCTGTTAGAAGATTAATAGAAGAGGATTAAAGATGGGAATAACAAGAGAAAAACAGATATGTCGTGAAAAGGACTATTCCCTTATTTATGATTCCGTGAATGGTTACAGCAAAGGTAGGCCGAGCTTTCCTGGAAAAGATGGTTTTTTTCCAAGAAGGCAGAAAAGCATAGCTCTGCCTTCCACAGGGCTGAATATTCAAGTTCCAGACTATGTCCGTTATGAAGAATTGCCCCCTATCTTATTTGAACATACTGAAGATAAGAAAGAAAGGTTAGGGATGTGCAAAAATGCGCTTGGCTACGAGGAATATATAGTATACGTTCAGTATTCCTCTATGCTTCCGCTGATGAATAGTGTTGCCAGAAATTTCGTAAAAGGGCACGAAGAAGGACACGCTGCAGACTATCTAGGAGGACTTACAGATCTGTTCAGCAAAGCACTCTCATGCGGATACGTTTTTGATGTTCTTGAATATGCTTATGCAAAGAGTTCTGATGCTGCAACACAGAAGTATTTTTCAGGAAAGGACGCACGTGAGCAAGACCAAAAATACCTGTCCAAAGATGAGAAGACCAGCGAGCTGATAGCTGATATAGGCGGACTTGTTGCACTGATCAATGCCAACGAAAACCAAACTGCAATAAAAATAGTAGCAAAATTGATAGAAGCAGGACAGCATGAATTAGTGGCTTTTTTTATCAATAATGTCAACTGGGGAGAAATGGAAGAAAATCCTCAATTCAATCTGGACGCTTTTTTGAAAAGTGAAGCAAGAACATCACCTTGATTAGATTATTTTTAGATAAAATAATACAGAGTAAGGCTTCTACTTTTTTTGTGCAAGATAATGTCAAAACCATGTCCACAACTTCCGATAAGAAAAAATCCATGACTCTTGTTGCTGGTTATAGGTGTGATTGAACTTCCGAAAGGAGAGGCAACATTTTTATAGGTCTTAGGCACCACCTATTCAATGGCAAGGAATTCGACGACAGCTTTCGGAGTAACATTGGCACAGAACCGCAAAACCAAGCCTTGCTGAAAGACGGCAGAAACAGGCGTTTTACGTCGTAAAAAACATCAAATCATTGAGTTTGGGACTATTTTTCAAAATTCCGATATGTAAAAAAGATAGAAAATAAAACAGAATTACATCTTCTCTGGAGCTTCTATTCCTAATAGAATCAAGGCGTTCTTCAGGACCTGTCTTGTGCAGTCTATTAACAAAAGCCTTGCTTTTGCCAGATCCTTGTTTTCTTCATTCAGGCAGTGGCATGCATGATAAAATTCGTTGAATAATCTGCTTAGTGAAAGCAAGTACTGTGCAATAAGATGCGGCCTGTATAATTCGCATGCTTCTTTTGTTTTTGCTGGAAAATTAGCTAGTTCCTGCACTAATGAAATCTCTAAAGGATGTTTCAGTAAAGCATAATCTACATTTGTGCTTGATTCCAAATCTTGTTCCTTTGCTCTTCTTAAAATTGAACAGGCTCTTGCATGTGTGTATTGGAGGTATGGTCCTGTATCCCCTTCAAATGAAAGACTTTCCTCTGTCCTGAACATTACATCCTTGATAGCATCCACTTTCACAAGATAAAACTTGATCGCTGCAAGGCCAATTGCTGTTCCCCTTTCTACTACTGCATCTTCCTTAAGTCTTTTATGCCTTTTCACAATCTCTTCCTTTGCAAGATTCTCCACTTCTGTGATCAGATCGTCAGCATCAACAACAGTACCTTCCCGAGATTTCATCTTTCCTTCTGGGAGATTGACCATCCCATAAGAAAAATGATAACAGCCATCTGCCCAGGGATAACCAAGTTTTTTCAATAATGTGAACAATACATTGAAATGGTAGTTTTGCTCTGATGCAACAACATAAATAGATTTATTGAACTTAAAATCTTTATACCTCAATTGTGCCAGATAAAGATCTTGAGTAACGTAAACACTTGTACCGTCTGCTCTCATCAATATCTTTTCGCCAAAACCTTCCTTGGAAAGGTCGACAAAGATTGCCCCGTCTTCTTTTTTCTGGAACAGACCTTTTTTCAGACCGTCGAATACTATTTCTTTACCACCTTTGTAAGTATTGCTTTCATAATATTCCTTGTCAAAAGGAGGCATGCCAAAATGCTTGTAAGTCTGCCTGAAACCGTCAAACGCCCACTTGTTCATCTTCTCCCAGAGAGCTCTGACTTCTTTGTCGCCAGCCTCCCACTTTCTGAGCATCTCTCTTGTTTCTTCTTCAAGCTCTTTGTTTTCTTTTGATTTTTGAGAGTATAATACATAAAAGTCTCCAACAAAATGGTCTGATTTTTTTCCTTCTGATTCTGGAGTCTTTCCGTCGCCCCATTTCTGGTAAGCAAGCATGCTCTTGCAGATATGGATTCCTCTATCATTGTTGATATTGACCCGGACTATTTTATATCCCTGGCTCCCGAGAATATTGCCCATGCTGATGCCAAGGACCATGTTTCTCATATGGCCGATGTGCAAAGGTTTGTTTGTATTTGGACCAGGATATTCTATCAGAACAGTCTTTCCTTTACCAAGATCAGAATGGCCGTATTTGTCTTTTTTCTTGAAGATTTCT
>JAHWHI010000102.1 GCA_019323355.1 Candidatus Woesearchaeota archaeon
GACATTTGCCTTCCCCACCAATGCTGATATCTAATTTTTCTGCTTTTTCGCTCTTTTTTTCTTTCTTGACTATGTTGATTTCCTCTTTCTCCTCTTTTTCTTCCTTATCTTTTTTCTTTTTCTTCGACCCTTTTGGAAACTTTAATTTTTTCAGTGCTGATAGATTGAATATCTTTCTTTTCTTGATGACTGCAAATATGAAAAATATTGCTCCGAAAAATATAAGGATTATCACGACTGTGATTATGACAAGCTTTAGGGGGGCTTTGGTGGTGGTGGCGTCGATCTTGATATCCTCTGGGGTCATGCCTTCATCCTCTGTTATCCTGCCAAGATAATCATTATGGTTGTCGCGTAAAGATTTGAGATTCAGATCTGCTGTGAACCATTTCTCCTCATCAAGATCACGCATATCCTTAAGCTTCCATTCTCCATCTTCCTTGCCCAGCTTGAACTGGTATAGTTTATCATCAACAGACGCGTTCACAATCGCATCATTATCACGCATCTCATCAATTTTGACATCAACATCTGTAAACTCAAATGTAGGAAGAAGCTCGTTCTCCTTGTCAATGCCAAGCATGTCAATTGATTTCTCGAACTCGCGCTCGAAACGCTTGAATTCATCATAATATTCCTGGAACTTACCAGAAGAGATATCAACTAAAGCTATAAAATCATTATTCTGGAGCAGGTCAAAATATTCTTTTGTCCTTGACTCTATCGCTTCTATATCTCCTGCACAAAAGCCACAGTCCTTGCTGCACGATGAACAGGTCTCATTTACATTGCACTCGCTGTCACCGCACCAGTCACAGTCCTCTGCACAGTAACCTATTTCTCCCTCCTCGCACAAATCATCGCCGCATGTTGGCCTGAAGATCTCAACAATAATGTCGAACTTGCCTGCTCCGCCCCTCTCTGTACGGATATCGTCTCTTGAGTTTATTGCAAAAAACAGATAGCCTGGCTCTCTTGGAGTTGCCTGGTTCTTTTCTCCGACCATGAAGCAATCACCGTATTTTCCAATCTTTGCGACCAAGCTATGTGCTGGCAATTCTGGGCAGTTGTAACCAGTGCCTGCGCCATCATCACCAAGACCAGTAGGACCTATCAATGGAGAATCTTTTGTAGGCCGGACACTGCCAGAGCCTTCAAGCTTTACAAGATCTCCAACATCAATATATGTAAGAGTATTTGTCCAGTTCGCCTCTACTGGAAGAGAATATGAGAATTTTTCGTATGGTGATTTTTCTTTTGCAACTGCAGAGACAGCACAAAGACAGAACAGGACAACCAATAATATAATGACTAATCTTCTCATAAGCAACTTTTAAGCATTCTAGTATATAAATGTTTTTGAAAGAAAAAAGGTTTTAATAATAGATATGTTACCACATATCGAATGGCCAAGAAGAAGGGCAAAAAAACAGCTAACAACGAAAGAAAAAAAAGAAGATTCGAGAAACATGCTCTGATAATAGTAGCCATAATTTTCGCTTCTGTCCTGATAATAACTCCGTTCGAGCTCATGCTTTATTTCAGGCCAGTGTATCAGATCCATTTTGCAAGCACTGGAGTGTATGACCAGCTCGGAAAAGAAAAGGCAGACTCTATCCTCTGGGAAGTCCTGGAGTTCATGGACGGACAGACTGATACCATAGAGGGTTTCAACCAGGGAGAGTTATCACACATGGGGGATGTGAAAAATGTCCTGGAAAAAATCGTATGGATTTTCTTTTTGCTCAAGATATTCCAGATATTCTTATGGTTCTATCTCTCGAGCATGAACCAGATCATGAAATCTGTCTATTACGCTGGTATTATTGCTGTCTGTGTCATATTTGTGTTGCTTGTAGTCTCAACATGCTGCTTTGATTTTGCATTCCTGCAGTTCCACAAAGTTTTCTTTCCCCAGGGAAATTATACTTTTGACGCATCAGCATCCTTGATGAAGACGATGTTCCCAGACAAGTTTTTCAGGAACTTCGCGATCGTGACCACGATATTTTCCTTGTTGGTTTCGCTCGGAGCAATACTTGTCGGAAAGCTATATTTTAAATACGTACCAGTTTCTACTCAAAAATAGAAAAATATATATAGATGACATAATTTGTCCGAATGCATGATAGGTGTGTTCAAACGATTTTTCAATAAAGTATTCAAGGATCTATTTAAAAGAAAAAAACATCTCAAGATAGGGATCTACGGTCCGCCGAATGCAGGAAAGACAACTCTTGCAAACAGGATATGCAAGGACTGGCTGGGCGAGGAGATGGGTTCTGTTTCTAATATTGCCCACGAGACAAGGGAGATCCAGATCAAGGAGCAGATAAACATCAAAAGCGATGACGGAAAAGAGCTTTCTTTCAATCTTGTTGATACCCCTGGAATCGCCACAAAGATCGATTACGAAGATTTTATGAAGAAAGGTTTAAATAAAAAGACTGCTAAACAAAGAGCAAAAGAAGCTACAAAAGGGGTGATAGACTCTATCAAGTGGCTTGATGATATGGATACAGTGGTTGTTGTTCTTGACTCGACTGTTGATCCGTACTCGCAGGTCAATATCACGATTGTCGGCAATCTGCAGGCAAGAGATATCCCGGTCCTTCTTGTAGCAAATAAAATTGACCTAAAAAGAAGCAATGTCAAGAAACTACAGGCCGCATTTCCGCAATATGACATTGTGGGAATAAGCGCACAGTACGGAAACAACATAAAAAAGTTTTACAATGCACTGCTGGATACAGCAAAATAAAGAGGATTTTGAAAGATGCTAACATTACAATATGTACCATTTGCTGATATTGCTGGTCTTGATTCTGATGCACGAGTGAAGAAGTTACTGAAGCTTGCAAGAGATGAAAGGATTGTCCTGCTTGAAGGCAAACTGAAAAAAGAGGAAGAAGCTTATCTTATCCAGAAAACAATGGAATCCATTGACGAATCATTCAAGGGAATAGAGATAGCAACAATCAACCCGGATGTGAAGAACCAGAATGCTCTCAATATGGTAAGAAACATGTTTGTAAATATTCTTCTAAGGGACAGGGTTGGAGTTACAATCATAGGTCCAGCAACAATAGTAAAGAAAATAAAACAGGATCCTGAGAAGATCCAGCTTCTGACAAAACAGGCCAGAAGAAAAAGTGGAAAAAGAAAAAAATAATCAACTAAAACAAAATGCCGCACCAATGCGTAAGATGCAATACATTCTATGATGACGGAGCAAACGAATTGCTGACCGGATGCAGCTGTGGTGCAAAACTCTTCTTCTATGTAAAAAAAGATAATATAGAGACTGTCAAGAAGACTACAGAAAAACTAACCAAGAAAGAGATCAAACGGATCGAGAATGATGTTAAGGAATTGATAGGAACAGATGACATTGACCAGCCAGTTGTTCTTGATTTCGAGTCGATAAGAATACCAAAGCCTGGGCAGTATCATCTTGACCTGGTCCACCTGTTCAAGGGAGAACCTTTGGTCTACAGGCTTGAAGACGGCAAATATATCATAGATATTCCCAGCTCTTTCCAGCTTGCCAAGAACAAGAAAAAAGAGGATGAGGAGTAGGATTTTCTTTAAATATATACACCAAAAAGCTTATAAGTTGGGTCCGAATCTTTGTATACGGTGATGTTACATGAGTATAGTAGGATTTGCATTTTCAAAGATTGACGCTGAGAGAAATGAAGGTGTCAGAGGAAAAATAAATGTCAAGAATCATATTTCTGTAAAAGAGGTTGCTGTTCAGGATCTTTCATTTGGCGGCAAGGATAATAAAGGACTGAAAGTTGATTTTGAATATCTCTCAGAATATTCCCCTAAGCTTGGGAAGATTTCTATCAAATCAAACGTAATGTCAATGCTACCTGCGAAAGATGTTGACAAGATTGTTTCTGAATGGAAAAAAACAAAAGTGCTTCCAGAAGAACTGATGAAGTCTATGTTCAGTTTTGTAATGAAGAAATGCAGCCTGAAAGCAATGAATCTTGCAGAGGATCTTAATCTGCCAAGTCCAGTTCCAATGCCGCGGGTTGTGGGCGGAGGACCTGCTCAGGAACCTAAAAAAGCAGACTCAAAGAAGGCGTAAGTTTTAAAAAGCCCTCTCTTCTGGATATCTTGATTTCAATACATAGACGGGGTAGATGGATATATAAAGATGGTAAATGAAAAACCTGGAAAAAAAGAGATTAAGCTGAAGGTCGCAGAAGCTGTACAGGATGATGTAAATAAAGGTATAGTTCGTATTGATTCTAATTTTATGCAGCAGATTGATGTCAAACCAGGAGATATTGTAGAGATAGAAGGCGGAAGAAGGACAGCTGGAATTGTCGGGCGGGCATATCCCGGAGATATCGGTTTCAACATAATCAGAACCGATCCTCTGATCAGGAGAAATGCCAAGACAGGGATCGGAGAGATGGTCATCATAAGAAAAGCTGAAGTTCTTGAAGCACAACAAATCACTATTGCTCCTGCAAGAAAAGATGTGCGTATCAGCGCGTCGCCTGCAGTGTTCAAACGAGGTCTGCTGGGAAGAGTTGTCAGAAAAGGAGATCTGGTATCTTTGGGCGGAGCTGTGAACAGAAGAACGACAATGGCTGACAATCCATATTTTGATGATATTTTCTCTAGCATGTTCGATGATAATTTTGGATTCGGAGGGTTTGCACTTGGAAGCATCAAGTTCATGGTCACAGAAGTGAAGCCTGCAAAAGCATTCCTGATAATCACTGAAAACACTGAGATTGATTTCAGGCCAGAAGCTGTTGAGATTGGAGATGATGATGAAGAAAAGACAATTGAGATTGCATACGAGGATATAGGAGGTCTCGATGAAGAGATCAAGAAAATAAGAGAGATGGTCGAGCTTCCACTGAAGCATCCGGAGATATTCCAGAGACTGGGTATTGAACCACCGAAAGGGGTTCTTCTACACGGACCTCCTGGAACCGGTAAAACTTTGCTTGCAAAAGCTGTTGCAAACGAGACCAACAGCAATTTTATCCTGATCAATGGACCTGAGATAATGGGTAAATTTTACGGACAGAGCGAAGAAAATCTGCGAAAAAAGTTTGCAGATGCTGAGAAGCATGCTCCCTCTATTATATTTATTGATGAGATTGATGCTATCGCGCCAAAAAGAGAGGAAGCTCACGGAGAAGTTGAGAGAAGGGTTGTTGCACAGCTACTTGCATCAATGGACGGCCTGAAAAGCAGAGGAAAAGTTGTTGTTATTGCTGCTAGCAATATGCCAAATTCACTTGATCCTGCTCTGAGGAGGCCTGGAAGATTTGACCGTGAGATAGAGATCGGGGTTCCAAAAACCAAAGGAAGATTAGATATCCTGAAGATCCATACACGGAACATGCCATTAGCCAAGAAAGTTGATCTTAACAAACTTGCAGAGATAACACACGGTTTTGTTGGCGCGGACTTAGAAGCATTATGCAAAGAAGCTGCAATGATAGTACTAAGAAGGATCCTGCCTGACCTTAAACTAGAAGAAGAAGAGCCGATTCCTAGGGAGATTCTTGAAAGGATGACAATCAAGCATGATGATTTCATGGACGCGCTGAAAGTAGTGCGGCCTTCTGCAATGAGAGAGGTATTAATCGAAGTGCCAGACATATCATGGAATGATATCGGCGGGCTTGAAGGTGTGAAGCAGGAACTGATAGAAGCTGTTGAATGGCCGCTTAAGTTTTCAGAATCATTCAGCAGGCTTGGAATCAAACCACCTAAAGGTGTATTGATCTATGGAGCTCCTGGAACTGGAAAGACTCTTCTTGCAAAAGCAGTTGCTCATGAATCAGAAGCTAATTTCATACTTGTAAAAGGGCCGTCAATGCTCTCAAAATGGGTTGGAGAATCAGAGAAAGGGATCAGAAAAATCTTTGACAAAGCAAGACAGTCCTCTCCTTGTATCATATTCTTTGACGAGATTGACAGTATTGCGCCAAGGCGTGGTTCGAGCCATGACAGCCAGGTCACAGAAAGAGTGGTCAATACTTTGCTTACAGAGATGGATGGCTTAGAAGAACTGCATGATGTTGTTATCATCGCTGCCACAAACAGGCCGGATATTATTGATACTGCCCTACTGCGGCCAGGAAGATTTGACAGGATCATAATGGCAGATATTCCAGATGTTTCTACAAGAGAGAAAATCTTTGAAGTACATACAAAAAATATGCCTTTGAAAGATGTAGATATCAAAGAGCTGGCAAGGACAACAGAGGGATATGTCGGTGCAGATATCGAAGCTATATGCCGGGAAGCTGCAATGATTGCTCTAAGAGAGAACAAGGATACAAAAGAAGTCAAAAAGGAACATTTCAAGAAAGCAATCGAAAAAGTCAATCCAAGCGCAACAAAAGATATCCAGGCTGCTTACTCCAAGATGATTGGCAAGTTCAGACAGGCGACTGCAAAAGAAATGCAGGAAGAAAAGCCGAGTTATTTAGGATAAAGTCATCAAAAAGTTTATATATCGAACTGCTCTTTTTCTTCTTATGGCAGCTATTCCAAAGATAGGAGATAAAGTTCGGGTTACTACAAAAGATAGAGAAATTCTTGGTGTTGTGATGCCAAATGAGACAGACACCTTAGTTCTGAAACTTGACAGCGGATATAATGTCGGAATAGACAAGAGAAAGATCAAGAAGATTGAAATTGTTCACAAATATAATCCTGGAAAGGAAGGACCGATAAAAGCTGCAAAAACCAAAAAAGGGCTGCCAGAGATCGCAATATTGCACACCGGAGGCACCATTGCTTCAAAAGTGGACTATAGGACAGGAGGAGTTGTCTCAAGATTCACTCCAGAAGAGATTCTCAGTATGTTTCCAGAACTAAAGGATATTGCAAATATCTCTTCAAAATTATTGTTTAATATCTGGTCAGAAGATATGCGATTTGCAAATATCAAGAAGATCGCAAGAGCGATAATGGATGAAGCAACTGATATTGTGGAAGGAAAAAGCGGAGCAAAAGGAGTCATACTCACAATGGGAACTGACTATCTTCACTATGTCTCTGCTGCACTTGCATTCATGCTCCAGAAACTGCCAATTCCTGTGATAATAGTAGGAGCGCAACGGTCATCTGATAGAGGAAGCAGTGATGCTGCTATGAATCTGATCTGTGCAGCTGAATTCATAAAACAGTCAGATTACAAAGGCATTGCCATTTGTATGCATGCCTCTTCTGAAGATACAGAATGCAATATCCTGCATCCATGCAAAACTCGGAAGATGCATACTTCCAGAAGGGATGCTTTCAGGCCTATCAACTGCAAGCCAATAGCTAAGATAGATTATCATACCCGGAAAATAATATATCTGCAAGGTTTTGATGTTTATGATCCAGAAGTCTCTGAGATGCTGGAATTAGAAGAGAAAGTTGGTCTTTTGAAGACATATCCAAACATGTTTCCAGAAATTATCGATGCATTCAAAGGGTACAAAGGCCTTGTGATAGAAGGAGGAGGCTTAGGCCAGATGCCTGCCGCATCCCAAAATCAAGAAAATAAACTGAATGAAAAAGTATTCGATGCGCTCAAACGCCTGATAAAAAGCGGATGCATAGTTGTGATGACAAGCCAGTGCATCTATGGCGGGGTGCAGATGCATGTATACTCCAAAGGCATTGATCTTGTAGATGCAGGAGTAATTCCAGCAAAGATGCTCTCTGAAACCGCTTTTATCAAACTTGCATGGATTCTCGGTAACTACAGCAAGAAAGGAACAAAGCAGGAAATTGAAAAAGTTAAAGAGATGATTTCAGAAGATCTCGTCGGTGAGATGTTTGATGTGATTGAAAAGGACACTTTCTTGATTTAACTTATTTCTAAGATAATTTTATCTCTTTGCTTATTGGATATTGAAAGGATGAAAGAAATCTTCTTAAGCTTGCCCCTTGCGGGGCGAAACTTAACAATTTTTTAGCGTCTCTATTTATTTCTTCTTTTTCTTCTTCTTTGTTGTTTTCTTTTTAGTTGCTTTCTTTTTGGTTGCTTTTTTCTTTTTCTTTGCCATAACTATCACCTCAATTGCTATTTAAATAGATATAATCATATTTAAATGTTTCGAAAATTGATATATATTTTCTAAAAAATATTAATCATTGCGCTCATCTTTTTGACAAAAATGTTCTAAAGAAGAAAAAATATCACAATCTATATAAACAAGCAAAGCTAATTTGGATCTATGGAACTTGATTACAGAAAATTAGGATTCAAGTGCGGTCTAGAGGTCCACCAACAGCTGGAAACGCACAAGTTATTCTGCAGTTGTCCGTCGCTGGTACGCGGAAAAAAGAAAGATGTAAGGATTGAAAGATATCTGCGCGCATCTGCAGGAGAGACCGGCAAAGTGGATATTGCTGCGAAATTTGAGATGGAAAAAGGAAAGAGATTCATCTATCTAGGGGATTCTGATGATGTATGTCTTGTTGAGCTTGATGAAGAACCGCCGCATCCAATAAACCAAGAAGCTCTGGAGATCGCGCTTCAAGTGGCAAAGATGATGAATGCCAATATTGTTGATGAGATTCAGGTCATGAGAAAAGTTGTTGTTGACGGTTCTAATGTATCTGGTTTTCAGCGGACAATGCTGATTGGAACTGACGGATTCATTGAAACTTCCAAAGGAAAAGTACGTATCCCTGGAATTTATCTTGAAGAAGAAGCCTGCCAAAAGCTGGAAGAGGACAAGAATTCCATAACATGGGGGCTTGATCGTTTAGGAATTTCTATGATGGAGATTGCAACTGACGCAGATATCAAGGATGCTGAGCATGCTAAGGAAACTGCAGAGAAAATCGGAATGATCATGCGTTCTACAGAAAAAGCAAAGCGGGGGATTGGAACTATCAGGCAGGATGTCAACATGTCTATCAAAGGCCATCCGCGCGTAGAAGTCAAAGGTTTCCAGGACCTGAAATCAATGCCAAAAGTTATAGAGAATGAGGTCAAGCGCGAGCTGAAAGAGATGAAATCAAAGAAAAAGCTCGAGCCGCATGTGAGAAAGGCGAATGCTGACGGTACTACAGATTTTATGCGTCCGATGCCTGGCGAGAAGCGTATGTATCCAGAGACAGATATTCCTCCTATCAAGCCTGAGATGAAAGGCATCAAAAAAGTAGAATTGATCCAGGACAAGGCTGAAAAGATAAAAAAGATGGGACTTGGAAAAGATCTTGCAAATCTTGTTGCAAAAGAAGGTCTGACAGATAAGATTTCTGCATTTGCAAAGAAATTCAAGAATGTAAAGCCTGCATTTATCGCAGAAACAATGCTTCCAACATTGAAAGAATTAAAACGAAAATTTAACATTGAGACTGGAAATATCACTGACGAGCATTTTGAGGCTATCTTTGCTGCTGTTGATAAAGGTGAGATTGCAAAAGATTCTGTGATAGAAGTCCTGAAACGGATTCCAAAAGAAAAAGATGTTGCGAAAATAATAAAGGATTATGCCCAGATGTCTGAGAAAGAGCTGGAAAAAGAGCTGAAAAAGATTGTTGATGAGATGAAAAATGCTCCATTTGGAGCTGTCATGGGAAAAGCAATGGGCAAATTCAAAGGCAAAGCATCAGGCCAGAAGATAAGCGAGATATTGAAGAAATTGTTGAAATGATTATTTCTTGATAACTTTCAGAAATCTTTTCACGCTCTCTCTGCAGTCCTGCTGCTTGAAACCAGGATATCTCTTTGCAATCTGAACATCTTTCTTCAGGTTCATCTTTCCCTGGGAAACAGAGTAGTAAGTTCCTAATCGATTATGATAATCACTTAAGTATACCTGCTCGGTCTGGCCCAAAGTCGGGATGTAGAGAGCTTTTTTTCCCAGATGAACAAGATCCATCATAGTAGTATAGCCAGAACGGGAGATCACTAATTTTGCCCTGTTCATCATCTCCTGCTGCTGATTAACATTAAGACACGAGTGAACTACAACATTATCTTTTCTTTTTGTGAACTCTAACTCAGGTTTTCCCAGTGTGATCACTACATTGCCATCAAGATCCTTTGCCTGTTTCAGGACTTTTTTCTGGAAGACTGTTCTCTGCGGTTCGGGGCCAGAGATAGATATGAAATAATCAATATCCTGATCTACTTTCATACGTTCCATTGAAGACAGGATCCCCAGATATTCCATGTCATAATCATCGAAGAATTTCATGTTATGGGAAAGATCTCCTGTCATGTTAAAGCCTTTGTAGTCCGGAACAAGGACTTTATCAAATTCACGGGAAAATGCATAAGTCATCAACTCCATGGAATTCTCTGCGAACCGTATTCGTTTAGGAGCGATAAATCTCAATTGGTGTGTCATAAAATAGCATGGAACTCGCTTGCTGGAAAGTCCATATCTACAGTCAGAAACAACAAGATCATATTTATCTGAGTGAAGCAATTGTCTGAAATTTCTTCTTTCCTTCCGGACTGCGCGGAACATCTTTGGAAGATATCCTGTAAATTTGATAGGGAAAAACATTGCTTTTTTTGTATACGGAAGAGGATAGTCTGGAAAATCTATGAAATGACATTCTGGGACTTCTTTTTTCAGGAACTCAAGAGAGCGACCGCTGGTCGCGATGGTTACGCTATGCTTTTTCTGCAACAGAGCTTTGATCAAAGGAAGATCTCGTGTTGCATGGCCCAGCCCCCAGGTACATATCCCAAATAAGACATTCATATGAAGCTGAGATTGCTACAAGGAATATATAAGAATATCGAAAAAGAAGAATAAAAAAAATTTATTCTATTTTTGCCAGATTTATTGCTTCGGTCTGACTAGCACTTACCCTTTTCAGATCGAATTTGACATGGTCCCATCTCTTGAATTCATCATGTTTTGCAGTAAATGCAAACTTGAAAGCACTATTATCTTTCTTGATAAATCCATAGTCGTATTTGCCGTTGTAGTTTATCTGAGTAATAGTCCCTGTCCGTTTTCCAGTAAAGGTTATTGCTCCAGGCTTTTCTGTCTGGGCTTTCAGCCTTGTAGGAATCTTCTGTCTCTTGAAAGTCTCCATTGTCCTTCCGAGAACAGGTTCTACAGATTCTACATCTGGACCGTAAGTTCCATATCTTTGTGTTGTGGTTGGCATCCATTTAACACTTCGGACAATCTTGTAGACTTTTTGTCCAGAATAAGTTGGGACTTCAATTGTTCTTTCTTCGTATCGATCATCATCTTCTGCTGGTAGATTATAGCTGTGGTAATCAGTCATTGCTACTGCACCTACTGAAAGTACCATTAAAGAAATCATCAATACTACTCCAAGATATATTAGTTTCATTGGTATTTCACCCCCTTTTAGCCAAAAAAGGCTAATCTAGTATTTAAATGTTATGTAAAATATAAAGAAAAAAAGAAATAGTGAAGATAAGCTATTTACCTTCTCCTCTTTTTTCTCTTTGTTGTTTTCTTTGCTTTTCTCTTAGTTGCTTTCTTCTTTGTTTTTTTCTTTGTGGTCCTTTTCTTTGCTTTTCTCTTAGTTGCTTTCTTCTTTGTTTTCTTCTTTGTAGTCCTTTTCTTTGCTTTTCTCTTGGTCGCTTTCTTCTTTGTTTTCTTCTTAGCTTTTCGCTTGGTGGTTTTCTTCTTTGCTTTTGCTTTCTTCTTTCTTCGCTTTCCACCACGAGCCATCTTTACCATAGCTACATCTCCAGCTTTGTCGATGAAGTATAGATAGCCTGGCTTTCGCTTTACGCCAACTTTAGCAACTACAACTTGCCTTTGTTTTCCTTTCTTTCCTCCGCCTCTGGACATTTTAGCCATAGCTACATTGCCTTTCTTGTCCAAGAAGTAAAGGAACCCTTTTTTTCTTTTGACTCCAACTTTTGCTACTTTTGTTGCCATTGGATATCACCTCTCCAGGATATAAAAAACAGAAATCATATTTAAATGTTTGCCTTTTTTCTCGTCGAATCCTCGACGGAGAGTCAGAGAAACCTCGAGGAGGATTAGTAATCCAGTGATAGTATCAAAAGCGGACCTGGGGGGATTCGAACCCCCGACCTACAGCTTAGGAGGCTGTTGCCCTATTTGCCCTACTGGCAAATCCGGCAAGTTCTCCGAACTTGCAGTATCCAGGCTAGGCTACAGGTCCATAACAATCAGAGAAGTGGTTGATTAAAAAGTTTATCTCTTTTTCTTTGCTTTCCGTGTGGATTTCAGAGGCTTTGCTTGCTTCTTCTTTGGCTTCAGCTTCTGCTTTGATTTTAACCTTGCTGCAGGCTTCTTCTCTTTCTTAGGCTTGCCAATCACTTTGATGCCAAGCATATAGGGCACCAGAACGTCTGGAACCTTTACTGTTCCATCTTTCTGCTGGCAATTCTCTAAGATAGCAACCAATGCCCTAGTCGATGTAGGAAGGGCAGTGGCATTGAGAGAATGCGTAAGTGTTTTTTGTCCGCCGATTTTTCCGCATCTGATGTTCAAGCGTCTTGTCTGGTAATCAGTACAGTTGGAGGCTGAAAATATCTCACAGTATTTCTGCTGTCTAGGCGACCAATATTCAGTGTCATATTTTTTTGCAGCAACTGTACCAAGGTCCCCTGTGCAGACATTGACAACACGGTACGGGATTTTCAATGCTTTCAGGATATCTTCTCCATTTTTTACCAGCTCTTCGTGGAGTTTCCAGCTGTCCTCTGGCTTGCAGATTATAACTTGCTCTACTTTGCTGAACTGATGCCTCCTGAATAATCCTTTTGTGTCTATGCCATGAGCTCCTATCTCTCTGCGGAAGCACATGCTATATCCGACAAGTTTCATAGGAATATCTTTTTCATCAATAACTTCATCCATGTACTGGCCCACTAACGGATGCTCTGATGTTGCAATCAGATAAAGGTCGTCTCCTTCAATCTTATACATGACTGTCTCAAAATCCCCAAGATCAACAACCCCTTCGTAAGATTTCTTGTTCATCATCAAAGGAGGTTCTACCAATGTGTATCCTTTCTTGACCATGAAATCTATTGCAAACCGCACTAACGCCTGGTTAAGCATGGCAAGCTCTCCTTTCAGAAAATAGAATCCACTGCCTGCAAGCTTTGAACTCCGATCAAAATCCACAACACCTAATTGTTCTGCAAGCTCGATATGATTTTTCAGGTCAAAACCTGGTTTCTTTGTTACACCCCATTTCCGGACTTCTGCATTGTCATCTGCATCTTTTCCATAAGGTACAGTCTCATGCAGCAGATTAGGGATACGCATCATTTCCTGTCTTATCTCTTTCCTGAGCTTCTGCTCTTTTTCCTCTGTGTCTGCAATCTTCTTTGGAAGGGCTTTCATCTCTTTGATTTTCGTATCGATCTTCTGTCCTTTCTTTTTCAGTTCTCGGATCTCAAGTGTGATAGAATTCTTCTTGTGCCTTAATTCCTGGAGTTCATAGGTAAGCTTCCGCCACGCTTCGTCCTTCTCCTTAACCAAATCAATCCTCTTGAGAAGTTCAGGATCTTTCCTCTTCTTCAGGTTGGCTTTGACTTTCGCAGGTTCATTCCTGATAAGATTAATGTCTATCATATCATAAATAGTACAAAAGAATGGTATTTAAGCTTTGCTATCCTAGTCTGTATCTTCCAGAAGCCAGTCAATAGCCCGCTTAAAGATATTCTGGCCTTTCTTCTTAGATTTTTTTGCCTTGACTTTTGCAGGTTTTGTTGCTTTTACTATTTTGACTTTTTTCTCTGCTTTTTCTAAGCGGACCAATCTTCGCTCCATCCTGTCAAAGTCATTCTCCAGTGCAGTGATATCACCATCAAAATCCTTGAATTTTTTAGAAGTTTCTGCAAATTGGACGCGGGTCTGTTTTTCAGATTTGCTGAAATCATCATGCAAGGCAAGCAGTTTGTCGAAACTCTTGCGCATCTTGATGAATTCTTCTGTATTCCTGTCAAATGATCTGCGCATGTTCTCTGCCTCTTTCAATGAGACCAGCATATCTACCTTTTTCTTCAGTGCGACAAGAGCAAGAATGTCTTTCTCGATCTCCTGGATCCATTTCTCAAGCTTGTCAAAATTGTAGCGAGTCAGTGCTTTTTTCTTGAAGTCAATGAAATCTTCTTTCAAGACCTGGAATGATTTTGAGACCGAATTTATTGCGTCCAGCTCCTTTCTGAAGTTACTGACCTGTGTCTCGACTTTTGCCAGATCGATCTTGCGGACGTGCTTTTCAGAGAGGATATCGTCAAATTTCTTGATCTTCTCCTGGTATTCTTTCTTGTCAACAAGCTCAGAAAGTTTTTTTGAAACCTGATCAAAGGTATCTTTCATTGATTTTTCAGAAGCAAATGTCTTGAGCGATTTGGAGATCTCATCAACATTGCTTTTGAGTTTATCTACTTCTTTGTTGTATTTCAATAAAGGAGTGACTTTTTCCTCTGCAAGCAGGACTTTACCAAACTCTTTGGTAACAAAGTTCTGAAAGTCTACAAGCTCGTCCCTGCATTTATCAACATCTTTTCCAACATTCTGAAAAGCCTTCTTTACTTTCTTATCTAAGAATGTAATTTCAAATTTTGGATCGAATTCTCCGTTATTCACCTTTTCCCCCTCCGAAAAATTATCATAAGCGAGATATTTATTTTACTGGCTGAAGCTTTTTTTCCAGCTGCGGAACCTTGCGGGATAATTTCATCAGTTCATTCTCTATCTTTGAGAGTTTTTCCAGCTGTTTCTTAAGGCTGATAAGCTCAGCTGTCTCTTTTCTCAGCCTGTCAACTTCCTTGCTGAAATGAGCATACTGCTTTTTTGTCATTGATATCTTGTCTAAATTGGAAAAATGCTCCTGCAAATAATTGAATTTTTCATTCTTTGATAATAATTGATCAAACTGCTTGACTTTAAGCATCTGGTTCTGGATCGAGCTAATTTTCGATTCCAACTTTTTCAGAACACTTGAGGTGATTGAATCTTTTGTCGGAATCTGTTTTTCTAGTTCTTTTATTTTAGTTTTGAGCTGAGAATTCTCACGGGATAATTTCTGCATCTGCTTTTTCTGAGTCTCCTTAAAATCTGCAAACTCTTTCTTCATATCAGAAATAAATTTTGATGAATCTCCCCCAATATCCATACTACTCCGAGGTAGCACACGTATATTTAAGCTTTTTGATTTGAAATTTTCCAGCAAGATTTATAAAAAAATGACTTTACTCCAAGTTCATCAAGGGGCTATAGTTTAACCTGGCTAGAGCGGCCGGCTCCAGACCGGCAAATCGGGGTTCGAATCCCCGTGGCCCCATTATTTTCAATGATACTATTATATTATAGAAAGCAAGAAATTGTTGTCTCTTGGCTGTGATTGTTTAGTACCTATTAATGAGTAGCAAATATAACGAAACCTTTATATAATAAGTGCTACTTCTCAATGCTAACAAGTCGTATCTATATAGGGGTTCGATGAATTCAAATTTTCGGGGGGTAAAAAATGGAAGATAGCCAGTACGGATTATATTCTATGTTTAGCAGAGGTTATAATTTTCTTAGAAAAAAGAGTTTTGGAATTCTTGGTGCAGCAGGTCTTGGAGCGGCATTCCTTGGTTTGGGAACTGCAGATGTTCATGCTCAAGAAGCAGGAATGGATGATATCAGTGATGTTGTTGATGAAGTCATGAAAGAAGATACAAAAGATAAGGATGAAGCTTCTACAAGAACAGATGTCAAATCTGAGAACCAAAGAAAATTCGCTGAAGTCTACGAAGAGATGAGAAGAGAAAGCGACAAAGAAAAAGAAGACGGATATTTTACTGAAGCGCGTGTAAGAGGCTCATCTAACAGAGAGACAGGATATGAAAGCTGGAGAGCAACAGCTGAAATAGGAAAGCTTGCATGGCCTGGCAGCAGATGGAATGGAAGATTAAGTTTTGATTATGAAGATACTGATGGAAGAGAAGAAAGGCTAACTATCAACGGAATGCTTGATTACAAATTCAATGACAGCTTAACTGCTGGATTCAAAGCTTTTGGCGGAAACCATGGCGGCGGAGCAGAAGGAAGAGTACGTCTGACATTTGATCTTGGAGACGTATGGAAAGGTATGCTTTACGCACGCGGAGGCGGAAGCTATGATGAAGACACAATAACAGATATAGAAGGAACAGGTCTTCTTGACAGTGACCAAAGAACAAGAAGAAGTTTCGGAGAACTTGGTCTGAAACTATCTTCAAAAGACGGACCTTATCTATCCATATCCAATGTTTTCAACTGGTTACACTCAGAATTGATGCCTAACACACCATCAAGTGTCAGTTCAGACTTTGACTTAGAGACAAATGCTGTGATCGCATCTTTAGGTCTAAGAAAACCAGATTATTCTATTGATCTGACAGGAATCTGGACGCATACAAGAAGCAAAGATAATCTTGCTGTTGAAGATACTGTAGACAGAGAAGATATTGCAAGATTGCAAGCAACAGGATTCTATCATTTCAGAGGAGATGGCCATAGCATAGGTCTGATGGTCGGCGGAGACAAAAACGGATGGGATGTCAGAGGAATCTATGTCTTCCAAAAAGGAAGAAATGATCTTGCTAGAGAACTTGAACGATTGAAAACAGAAAAAGACGAAATCTCAAGGCAGGAAATCCAGGACAGACTAGAAGCACTATCATCTGTAAGCCTGCTGGTTCACAAAATAGAAGCTGGTGGAAGGAGAAACGAAGTTCCAGGAGTTCGCGGATGGGAAGTTTTTGGAAACTATCAGCTTACTGTAAGCATGAGAAGTAGCATACTAGAACAACTGAGCTTAGGTTTTGAAGCAACTTACGGAGAAATCAACCCTACATATGGGATGAACCAGAGATATGTCAGAGGAAGAGCAAATGCAGAAGCAAGATTCGGAAAAGGACTTTACACTTTTGCAGAATTAGAAGGAACTTCGTATGAGGACAGACTGCCAAGCTGGACAGGACTTTTCGGCTTTGGAAAACGATTTTAGATTGACTATCAAAGAGTAGTTAATCCACGAAACATTTAAATATTGAATGCTATTGACCTCACAGTAATCGGGGGATATTATAGTCAAAAAGTAATTTTGGGGGTAAAAAAATGGACATTAAACCACTTGAATGGATAGCAAAATCAGCTAGAATTGTAATACCAGGATCACTGGTACTTGGATTCTCATTATTGACAGGAGCGCCAGCATTTGCTGGAGAAGGACCTGGAGGAGACTTAGAGATTGAAATCGAAGGAGAAGAAACTCCTAAAGATAAGGATAAGGAAGTAACACCTGCACCTTCTGGAGAAGAAGCTCCAGCACCTAAAGAAGAAGGAAAAGAAGAATCCCCTGCACCTGCAGAAGGAGAAAAAGAAAAACCAAAATCAGAATACTTAGCATTTCCTGAATTCGGAGCTGAGATCGATGCTCACGAAGCAACATATGTTCCTCAACTTGGAATAACAAGATCGGTATTAGTCAAAAAAGGAAAGCTTCCAGCAGATGGAGAATTAGTTTCCTATAAATTCAAGCCTGCTGATGAAGGAGTTCTATTAGAGATACACTCTAAAGGAAAGGACGGAAAAGAAACAGTCTATGCTGGATTAATCAGAAGTGCAGCATGGGACCGATTCAAGACTGCTATCGAAGCAGGTGCTAAAAAAGCAAAAGAAGTACGTGTCGAGGATGAGAAAGGTGTTGTCAGCAGATTCGTACTTCAAAAAGAGATCAGCGATTATACTGAGATGGCAGTTGTTGATAAGAAAGTATACTTGAGATTCAAAGGCCTGCCAGGTTTCAGCGGTAATGGCGCTTACGAACTTACTGGAAAAGTTGCTGCAGATTACAGTATGAGCACAATCTTCCAGGAAGAAGCTCTTATGAAAATGAAACCTGAAGAAAGAGCTGCAAAAGTAAAGGAAATCAGAGCTGCATACGACACACTGACAAGAGTTAGAATCGGTGTGGGCAAAGAAGGAGCAGAATACTTCCTTGAACTATATAGAACTGGCCAGGAGAAACCAGAAGTTGTTGCTGTAAGCCAGGATTCAGTTGCTAAATTCCTGGAAACTGTCAGAAGAATGGGACAGTGGAGACAGCATCAAGAAGCAGAGTTCAAGAAAAAAGGAAGAGCTCTGAAACAAAAAGACGATCACTCGGATCCAAAAACAGAATTCGGAAGACGCGATGCAGCAGGAGTTGTTGTATATGGAGATGCTTACACATGGGCAGAGCTCCAGGCTGTTGCTAATGAAGATGAAAATGTAGCGTATGTTGTTGGATTAATGAACAAGCTTGTCGGAGCAAGATGGGTAGCTGAAAAAGATGCTGTCCAGATCAGAAGAAGTGCAGTTCCTGGCGAGAAAGAGCATTCGTTCTATTTCAGAGCAGGAGATAAAGATTCATGGCACGAATTCAGAGCTCCAGGATATGAGAAATTCAATTCAGGCTTTGAAAAATTAGTTGAACTTTATAGTAAAGCAAAATCAGAATAAAAAAAGAGAAAGGGGGAAGGATCATAAAATGAAGAAAACAATCATCGCAATTTTGCTGGCATTCATTTTGCTAGTGCAAGTAATCCCTGCTATTGCAGAAGGAACAGATTATGCGCCAATAGTTACCATAATCCAGTCTGCAAGTAGTGGTGAAGCGCCAATGCCAGTATATTTCATGGCAAGTGTTATCGATGAAAATCCAGAGACAATTCAGTATGAATGGGATCTAGGAGACGGAGCAACTTCAACTTCTGAAGATGCATTCAACATATACACTGTGCCTGGAACCTATACTGTTACTTTATTGGTTAGAGACAATGGCGGAAATATTGGAACTGCGCAGACAACTGTCACTGTTACAGAAGCTGCAGCACACAATTACGCGCCTATTGTAAATATCCTTCCTAGCCAGGAAAAAGGAAACGCACCTTTAGCAGTTGCATTCACATCTGCTATTGTTGATGAGAATCCTAGCACATTAGAATACTCCTGGGACTTCGGAGATGGAGGAACATCCACATCAGAAGATGCTGTCAACATATACACAATACCAGGAACATATACTGTTACATTAATGGTACGAGATGATGTAGGAAACATTGGTATGGATACAACAAATATTGTTGTTGAAGACAATGCAAACACAATTCCAGTCGCAGTTGCTGTCGCAACTCCAGTCTATGGCCCAGCTCCTTTGACAGTTGTCTTCAATGGAGAGGCTAGCACAGACACTGACGGAGATTTCCTGACATTCATGTGGGATTTCGGGGACGGATCTATCAGTTCAGACAGAAGTCCAGTTCACACATATACAACACCAGGAAGCTACATTGCAACACTTACAGTAAATGACGGACACAATGGTGTTTCAGTAGATACTGAACTTATTGTCGTTGGAAATGCAATGAACATCCCACCTGTAGCTGTTGCACATGCAAATCCAATGTCTGGAAATGTGCCTCTTACAGTCACATTCATCGGGCAAGGTTTTGATGCTGACGGTGAAATCGAAAGATACTTTTGGGATTTCGGAGACGGAACAACATCTGAATCACAAAATCCAGTTCACACTTATGCTATCGAAGGAAATTTCAGAGCAGAACTTGTTGTCTATGATCAAGACGGCGGAATCGGAAAAGATGAATTGATTATTTCAGTTGGTTCTCCAGCTGGAGTCAATCCAATCATCACATCAATTCCAGATCAGACAATAGAGATGAATGCTCTATATGAGTATCAGGTTGTTGCATATGATCCACTTGGTGACGAACTGACTTATGCTGCTATTGGACTTCCAAGCGGACTTACAATAAATCCTAGCACAGGTCTGATAAGCGGTGTTCCAATCCAACTCGGAAACTTTGATGTTATTGTTGTTGTAAGCGATGACAATGGCGGAGAAGCAAGAGAGGAATTTACACTGACAGTTGTTAAAGCTGTTGATATGCCAAAGAAATACAGACCAAACATGCTTTCAATTGACAGAATTTTCCTGACAAACGGAGAAATCCTTACTGTGAACGATCTGGTTGAAGCAGGAGTTTTGGTAGGAAACGAAGCAGACTTTGATATGGAAAATATCAAGGTTACTGTATCTATTCCAGAACTTGGCCTTTACGGATCATCACTAATCGAAGATCTTGACAACAACAGAGATCATATGGCAAGAATAGCTATCCTTGATCCAATTCCAGAAGGAGTAAAGGGAGACTTTATTGTCAGGATAACTGTAAGCAATGATCACATCCGAAGGATAATCCATCGGGAAATAACCATAATCTAATGTTATCAAAATACTGTTCCAGCAACAGTATTTGTCAAACAATATTTCCAAAGTCCATAGACGGACACTGGGTTTCCAGCTTTGGGGAGACATAAGTGAAGTTGGCCGTTGTAATCACTGCGGAATAGCTAATAAATCGAAAGATTTATATACTGCTTTGATTACTGGGGAATAACAACACATATGTTTGCTTATATTGGGGGTAATTGGGAACTTTTAGTCCGTTTAACTAATCAAATAAAAGGAATTTCGGAGGAATGAGAAAAATGGAGACAAAGAAAACTGCTGTTTTTGGCGTTTTGGCATTGTTAGTTTTTAGTATAGTAGCGCTAGTCTCACTATCAGCTACTGTTTCAGCAGTTCCTGTTGCTGTTGATTTTGTCAAGATTGACGGCGATATAGTCTCAGGAAATGAGGTTATTGAGGTTGACAGGAACACTGACCTTGACATCAAGGTTAAATTGCTTGCTTTGGCAAATGCAGAAGATGTCAGAGTAGAAGCTATGATACAAGGATTCGAGCATGGAGTTATATCTGACGAATCAGATATCTTCGACATGGATTCTGGAGAGACATACACTAAGAAACTTTCAATTCATCTACCAGATGAACTAGAAAGAAACAACTATCTGCTAAGAGTTATAATTAGCGATAGAGACAGTGAACTGTTCCAACAGAATTACAACCTGAACATTGATACTGCAAGACACTCAATGAAAATTGAAGATGTCTCATTCAGTCCAGGAACAGAAATACAGTCCGGAAGATCCCTTCTTACAACAGTAAGACTTGAAAACAAGGGAGAAATGGACGAAGAAGTAAAGGTTACAGTCGCTATCCCAGACCTTGGGGTTCAGCAAGCTGACTTCATCGACGAAGTTGAGAGCGACGAGACAGTTACATCTGAAGAACTGTTCCTGAGAATTCCAGCATGCGCAGCACCTGGACAGTACACAGTTGATGTTGAACTATCATTCAACGATGGTTTCGACTCAATGACTGAGCAAAGAACAATCACTGTTGTTGACGGTGGACTTTGCAATGTTCAAGATGCTCCTGCACAAACTGAGAAAACATTGATAGCTATTGCTACTGAAGGCAATGCAAACATCAAAGTAGGTCAAAAAGCTGTATACCCAGTAACTCTAACAAACGCTGGTTCAGAAGCTAAGATCTATTCAATCGGTGTAACCGGTGCTGACTGGGCTACTGTTGAAGTAAGTCCATCAAATGTTGTTGCATTAGCTCCAGGAGAAATCAAAACCACATTCGTTGCTCTTACACCTAATGAAGGAGCAGCTGGTACACAGCTATTCAATGTGAATATCAAAGCTGGAGAACAAACACTGAAAACAGTAAACTTAGCAACAAATGTTGAAGCAGGTAAAAGTGGTTCAACATTAGTGAGAGGCCTTACAATCGGTCTGATAATCATCATAGTAATCCTAGTTATCCTAGGACTTATCCTTGCATTCAGCAGAATGAAAGGAAGAAATGATGATTTTGAAGACTTCGAAGACGAAGGTCAGAAAACTTACTACTAAGTTTTCTTTTTTTTCTCTTTTTCTTTATCTTTATTTGTTCTGAACCTTTAGAAACGAGTCTATTTTTCCACTATTTCTAACGCCACTAAGACGTCCCAAGTAGGTGATTAATACCCCATAAACTTTATAAATAACTTGCTACTATTAAGTGATTACAGGAAGAAATTGGGGTGTATAGAGAGCTTATATGGGGTTGAATAATATGTTTAAGGGGACTAAAGCGATAATTACTTTGATGCTACTAGTGTTTGCAGTATTCGCAGCTGTGCCTAGCACAGAGGCTGTAGGAATACTGTTTGACACTGTCAAGATCAACGGTGATACTATCACAGAAGATGAGATCATCAGTGTTGAGAGAGATTCTGACCTTGATATCCGGCTAAGGATTCTAGGCCTGGATGACGTAGAGAACCTACGTATAGAAGCTCTGGTCTCAGGCTATGAATACGAGCAGATAAGGGATAGTACAGCTGCTTTTGAGGTCGATGCTGGCGAGATTTATACAAAAGATCTATCGCTACATATCCCTGCAAATATGCCAAATGACGACTTCC
>JAHWHI010000019.1 GCA_019323355.1 Candidatus Woesearchaeota archaeon
AGGTTCTTTCTCCAAACTACAGTTATAGTCTTTTAGCTGTCTCGCCAAATAAGTTTTCATACAATCATCATGATGAACAACAAAAAGCCCTGTAAAATTTCCTTCTCTATAATCTTCAGGAAGAATAAATCTTTCACTCATACCTTCGAAACGCTTCAACGCTTTCTCAGGAAGAGCAGAATAAGCAATCCATTCGATCCTTCCGTCTGGAAAATACTTTTGGAAAAGCTTGTTTCGATTATCCTCGTATATCATGATAGAAACAATTATAGGCAATATAAAAAACTTAGCCTAATCCGCAACAACACTCAGTCTTCTGGTTTTAGGCACAAAATTATACAACATACCTTCTCTCATCTTGCCGCATCCGAAATAATCAGCTCCGCACTTTATTATCAAGAATTCTTTAGAACTAGAATCAAACTCAATGTCCTGCCCTTTGATCCACTCGTCTCTCTGCTTCTCGTTTAGTTCAGCAACATTTTTCTTTGCAAGAGGCCCGATTATACGAGAGCCCTCAAAGCTTAGCCTGAATCCTTTCACATTCCAAGTGCCAAAATATAACCCTAAAGTGTCTATACGTAATTTACTTAGATCAATATCAGCAATGTCACGGTTGACAGCGTATATACGATCCCTCTTCTCACTTTTCAGAAAAACAACCTCAAGTTCAAAATCAACACCCCAAACATCAGAAATTATCTTTTTCAATTCTTTGACATCGCGCGTATTAAGAATCTGTAATTTCATCATACACCCCACACAGGGTTCTGCTTCCGCTTGATATCAGCAATCTCTTTCAACAGTTCTTTTGTCTCTGGAACTAAAAATTCTTTCAGCTCTTTATATTTCTTAAAATCATCCTCTGGAAGATCACATATCAGGACATCTTCTTCATGCAATTGCCTGCCGATAGTTACTCCTGGAAGCGCGACAGCGACCTGGTCTCCGCGCACAGCTTCTGGCACAGGCTTCTGATCTTTCTGCACCTGCTGCACTGTTGTCACAGAACTGCCGTCCATCTTCATCAATGCTATTCCAGGACGAAGAGTTCCTGCAAGTACGTCGACACCGACAACAGCAGGATTGCTCTGCCTGAACATGTAGCCTTTCATCAGCTGGATCTTGCACGGTTTTATCAGAGCGTCTAGTTTTTTTGCCTCTAGCTTTTTCTTTTCAGCATCCATCCATTTCTCATAATCCTGCAGGAGATGATAGATGACCTCCTTGCATATGATAGTGATGCCCTGCTCCCGTGCATACTCTACAACTTCAGGAGATTCTGGCTCAATATTAAAACCAAGGATTATACCAAGCAAAGGATCTATGTTCTTGTTGCTCACAGCTTCCATCACATCCTTCCGGGTTATGTTTCCAATAGTGGCTTTCCGGATAAAGAAGTTTTTTTCATTGAACATTGTTATCAAGGCTTCCAGTGAACCCAAAGTATCAGCCTTAAGGATAAGACCGTCCTCCTCTGTCTCGATAAGAACTTCCTCGACCTGTTCCTGCACAGCCACCTTTGCTTCTTCTATAGTATCTTCAGTGGCAGACATCAATGGCATGCCAGCGACAACACCCTCCATGTGCGGCGCACCAATACGTACACCAGTTGCAGCATGGACTTCTTTGACAGGAACAAACTTTGCTTTTTTCGCGCGCATCTCTTCCAGATCAGCTGGCTGGAACAACGCACGTATCTTTGCGATTATCGGCTCGTTCAATCCGCCGATGACAATAGTATCATTGACTTTCAAAGTGCCGTCAAACAAAATGACATCCATTGATTTTCCAAGCCCTTTTGTCTCCTTCACTTCCAGGATAACACCTCTGCCAGGCCCTTCAACTTGGATGTTCAGACCCTGCTGGATATATTTCTGTGAAAGACCCATAAGGACCATTATGATCTCAGGAATGCCTTCCTCAGTGAGAGCTGAGCAGGGGATGATAGCTAATTGTTTAGTATAATCCTCGACACGGTCAAATCTTTCAGCACCCATTCCCATATCATACAATTTACCGACAAGATCATATATTTTTTTGTCAAGCAGTGCCTGCACTTCTTTTGTCTGTTTCGAGATGCTCTGCAGGATAGGTCCAGGATACTTTGTCCATCCGCTGATCTTATCTACCTTGTTCGCAGCGATAATAAACGGAACCTTATCATTCCGCAATATCTCAAGAACCTCCAGTGTCTGCGGCATCAATCCTTCTGTCACATCAATCACAAGGACAGCAATATCTGCCAATGCCCCTCCTCTCTTTCGCAAATTAGTAAACGCAGCGTGCCCAGGAGTATCGATGAACAATAAGCCTGGAATGGTGAACTCTTTCTTTGTAGCTTTGAGCAGATCACCGCACACTTTTGTCAGCACAGATAATGGGATTATAGAAGCTCCGATAGCCTGTGTTATCCCTCCAGCCTCTCCAGCAGCAATAGCACTGCCTCTGATTCGATCAAGGATCGAGGATTTGCCGTGGTCAACATGACCTAAAACACTCACTATAAGGCTTCTGGTTACCATATACTTCTGAGAAACAGTTGTTCTTTTAAATATTGTGCTTGCCTATCTGGATCCAGGTCCAGGTACATCCTCTCTTCCAGGCTGGTCAGGTCTCTCAGGCTGAGGTTCTGGCTGCTGAGTTGCTCTTCTCCTCCCCCCGACAATAAAATAAATTACTATTGCAAAAATAAATAAGATCAGCAAGAACAATTTGTTGTCATCATCATTCAGAAAACCTAAATAGCTTGGCATCGCCCCAAAGATTCCAGCAGCGTTTCCAAAGATATATATCACGATTATCACTGCAAGGCCGAGGACCCATTTCCCATACCGTTCCTGCAGATTCTCAAGACCGAACATTCCAGTAAGGAACATGACCATCATTAGGGCAAGAATCCATATTGTTATCGACGGCAGTGCATTGTTCATTATCTCGACAACATCAGGAAAACCAAAAAGTACACCTCCCAATCTTCCGTCTGGCATCGGCGTGCCGAAAATTACGTGCGGCGTGACACCCAATAGTGCGATTATTACAGCAACAGTCACATCGTACGCTTTATTCACTCGATCCCTATGATGCAGGATTCCTGTTTTGACAAGCGCTGCGTAAATAATCACAAACAAAAACATGAATGGAAGAACTACATCAAGAACTCCCATACGATAGAGCTGGTTCATCACCTCATGGAATACTTTCTGCGGCATAAGCAGATGTTAATATATAAAGGTATAAAAATGTTTATATTTATTAAAAAAGACCAAAATGGGCCTAAAATCCTAATGTTAGCCGAATTCAGACGTATTTCCACAAAGACCCGTTGAATCTGGGGATGTCGCCTCTAGGTGATGATAAATTTTATAAAGCGCCCACATCAGTGATTCTCAGAAAGGAGATGTGGATATATGGCTAGCCAAAAACAAGATCTAGATTCCAAAAAGCTCTTGCGTAGTAATATTTCTATAAAAAATTTGAGAAAGATAATCAAGGATCTTGAATTGAACCTTCCAGAAAGAGAGGAAGCGCTTGAATTCCTTGATCTTCTTGAAAAAAAATCAGAAGGATGGGAAGAAAACAAATTAAGATACAAGCAAAAGATAATCAACATACTTGAAAAAGCAAAATCCCCTCAAAAAAAGATCCTGATGATGACTCCGTTCTACGAAGATGGCGGGGGGGTCGCAGGTGTTGTACGCGAATTAACAGAGGCGCTGGAAAGACAGGGCCACAAAGTTGATGTTGCTGTCCACTGGATGTATGAATCATTCAGATTAAGAAAAGACGGTGAATGGAAAAAATACAAAGCAGAAGAGCACGAACGTTTCATCAGTGATTTAGAAGATTACGATGTTGTACATTTGCACAGCCACTGTTTCAGTGATTTCTATGACGGAGGTTTAGAGACAATACTAAACAAACTAGATGCACCGTCATTGTTATGGTGCCACTGCATTGTCCCGAGACAGGTCGAGACAGGCGTAGCTGGCCTGACAACTGCAAAAGTCAGAGAGACAAAAGCACAGCAGCAGACAATGAACCTCGTCGATAAAGTCATCCACCTTACTGAGGAAGGAAGAGAACTGGCAGAACATTACTATCCAGAATTCAAGAACAAGTTCGAAGTGATTCCTAACGGAACAAACATAGCTCCAGCAATAGCAGAGAGCAAATTAGACACTTTGAAAAAGAAGCTTGCTCCGAATGGAGAAAAGATCATTCTCTATCTTGGAAGGATTTCAAGAGAGAAAGGTATCGATGAATTAGCGCTCGCATTCCCAAAGATAAAAGAAATGTATCCTGACGCAAAATTAGTGATCACAGGAAACGAGTACGACGGGACAGGAGACAAGGCGCGTATGAAAAAATACATGCAGGATCTTGTTGAAGGAAAAGATTATATATTCACAGGCTGGCTCGAAGGAGAGAAATTAGAGAAATACAGGCAAGTGGCTGACCTCGTTCTATTGCCAAGCTACTATGAGCATTTCCCTCTTGCAGCGCTCGAATCAATGATAAGAAAGAAACCAGTCATTATCACAGACACACCAGGACCGAGCGGAGTCTTCAAGTTAAAACAAAGTGAGAAAGAAAGACTGGCAGTTCCGATAAAAAGGACACACAATGTGGACGATATTGTCGAAGCTGTAGATTACGCTTTCAGGAATCCAAGAAAACTAAATGCAATGGTTGAACGTGCATACAAAGAAGTAGAAGAAAATTACCTCTGGGATAGTGTTGCTGAAAAAGTATCTGATCTCTATGACAGGATAGAGAGAACAGACCAGGGAAGGCCTGTTGTAAGCTTTGTGATCCCGACATACAATCGTAAGGAGCTATTGATAGAGGCTGTTGACAGCGCCCTGGAACAAGAATTCGATGAAAAGTATGAGATTATAATTGTAGATGATGGAAGCTCTGACGGAACTATCCCTTTCCTCAAGAAAAGATACAAAAGCAAAATCAAGTTTATCAGAGACGATAAGACAGGCCAGATTGTCTGGCACGGCGGCAAGAGGGGGATCATCAAGATAGTCAGGAAAGAGAATGGAGGGGTATCATCTGCACGTAATGTCGCGTATAGAGAGGCGATCTTAAGCGGAAGCGAATTTATCTCAAATATGGATTCAGACGATAGAGCAACTCCAAACAGACTAAGAGATCAGGTTCAATACATGCGTGAACACCCCGATGTAGGCTTAGTTCATGCAAAAGCCATTGACATCGATTGGCAGGGAAATCCTTTAGGATATGAGAATAGCATCTCTGAAAAATATTTCGCTCAGGTTAGAGGAGACAATCCAGACAAATTTACATTAGAATATTTACAGAAAATGAATTATATCCATTGCGGTACTACTATGGTAAGAACAAGTGCAGTCCAAGAACTTTCACGAAATGATGTTAATGGATTGATGCAATTGTTTTGGGAACAGATATCCTTTGGAGAGGATCATGATTTCTGGCAAAAGATGATGCGGACAAGAAAGATTGGATTCCTCAACAAAGTAGTTTACGAATATAGGATACATCCAAATCAGCTCTCAACCCCAGATGAAGAGAAAAATAAGGGTGAAAGTTCAAAAAGCGATGAATCTCAGGATCAGTTTAAATGGGAATTTAGAAGAAACTTTGATAGAGACTTCAAGGAACTCGTTGACTTGGCTGTTGCTGCTGATTTTCACGCGAACATGGGAGAGCATGATAAAGCAACAAAGCTTTACTATCAAATTTTAGCTATCAATCCAGAACATCAGGCTGCCCTTAGCTATCTCGAAAGCCGAAGGCCAAAGGCAGAAATCAAGGGCTAAACTTTAAAAACAACCCGCTATAAAATCATGTGTTAACATTTAAATACCACATGTGGAGGAAAAAAATGGCAAAGAAAGACCAAACAGAACCAAAAGGTGATGATGAAAGACAGAAAATTGAAGATGCTGTAAGAAAAGCTCAGGATGGAGCAGAGATTTCTCATTCAACACTATTCATGGAGAAAGGTCCAAGAATACAGCTGCAGCATATTATGAAATTGTGCGCAGATTCTGCACTTAAAGAACTGCAAACTATCTCAGCTTTTGGATTGCCAGAAGCAAGAAAAGAAGAAGCACAGAAAGATATTGAAGGAATTAAAGATGATGCTGATGCAAACTTCCAGGAAGTTCCAGACATGCTAACAGGACAGGAACGTGACAAGAAAGTAGAATACATTACACAATATTCTGGATATTTACTAGACCAATGTAAAGATATCGATGGCGTACTTACTGGTGCAAGAACTGCATGCCAGGGCGGCGGTGTTGATCATCACAAGGCACTTTTCATGGCACACTACCAATCTGCTATGGACCAAATCTTTGGTTTCCAAGACGAAAAAGGCCACGATAAAAAAGGATTATATTTGAACGAAGAAGACAGCGGTGCTTACAGACAGAAACTGGAGACACTGAAAGGAGAAGTCGATCAGAAATACAAGACAATGGATTCTGATAAATACGCAGTGTTTGTGATCGATATGAACTCTGAGATTGACAAAATCCTGCAGGAAGCAAGAGACCTTCGGAAGCAGGCTGTCAACGGCAAAGCAAGAGAACGTTTCGACGTAAGTGAAGAAGATGTTATGGGGATATCAGAAGTGTTCGCTTCAGATCCAGAATCTCTGACAACAGAAGGATCAGAAGATGAAGGGGTTGAAGAGATTGTTGAAGAAGGAGACGAACTAATAACTTCTGCAGACGAAATAAGAGTACTTGAAGAAGAAGCTGAAAGAATGCAAAAACTTCAGGAAGCAGACCGACAGGATAAGATCTTCAAATATTCTTTCGAAGCTAACTTCAATGCAAAGATGGGAGATTACAGAAAAGCTACAGTATACTTCCAGGTAGTTGAAAAGCTTGATCCAAAGAATGAAACTGCAACTGCTTTCCTAGAATCAGAAGAAGCAAAACCTTACCTGGGAATGACACTTGACCAGCTGAAAGCTGCTGAAGACGAAGAGAAAAAATCTGCAGAAGAAGATTTCAATGACAAGTTCGAGCGAGGTTTCAAACTGGCAACAGATGCAAACTTCTACAGAAACATGAAAGACTACGAGAAAGCAACAGTAGCATACCAAGCACTGCTTGCTATCAACCCAGAACACGCTGATGCAAAAGCTTTCCTGGAATCTGATGAAGCTAAACCTTATCTAGCGGACGCAAAACCAGCAGAAGAATATGACAGAAGTTTATTCGAGACACAAATATTTGGTGAAGAGCCTGACAAAGACTCACCCTTTGCAGATTTGGATATAATTTTAGGCTCCCCAGCAGAAGGCGAAGAACCAGAAGCACCAGCAGAGTAAATAAAGAAAAGATTTTAATATCTTTTTCTCTTTTTCTTTTATTATGCCAATAATCACAGAAGGGAAAGCAAAGATCAAGGTTCCTGTAAGCTCTAAATCCATAACCCGGAAGATGCCTGTTTTCTACAATCCAGTCATGGAATTCAACCGTTCTCTGTCAATATCTTTGCTCAACAACATCAATAAAAAAGATCTGAAGATAGCCCTGCCTCTGGCAGCAACAGGTGTG
>JAHWHI010000103.1 GCA_019323355.1 Candidatus Woesearchaeota archaeon
AAAACTATAAGATGAAAGAAAGAAGATTCAAAAGAGAGTATGAATTCGCGATTGTCGTAGCCATAATTGTAGTCTGCATTGGATTCACACTCTATTATTCTGGTTTTGTCGACGGTGGGTTACCTACTGGCGCGGCTTTTGTAGATTCAGACGGAGACGGTATTTCTGATCAAATCGCAATAGCATGTGCTGCTTTGGCATGTCCACTTTGTGGATCACCATTCGCCCCAGGCGCTGATACTGATGGAAACGGCGTTCCTGACAATGGATGTGCAGCTGGTAGCTGTCAAGTTGCTGCAGGAATCCCTTGTCCTGAAGTTGGAGGTGATAATGATGGAGATTTCGCACCAACACTGATAGAATCTAATGCATATGCAAGTTTTCTTATTGCACTAAATCCAGCAGCAACTTATGTTGGTTGTTCATTGACAGGATCTACTGCTACAACTTGGGATTATACTTGTTTCAGCAGTGATGGATTTTCTTTTGATCCAATAAGTTTAGCTGCAGTATTCTCTGGTTCAGCCACTTGTTCAGCATTACCAACTGGCCCGACAACGTTTCAAGTTTCTTGTCCTTGTCCTAGTGGTTTGACATCCCCACTTGCTTTTAGCTGGACTATTCCTATAGGCGACAGTCCTCCGGGGCTCTTAGATAATCGAATAGGCCCTCCTGGTGTTGGATATGTTGTAACTTCTGATGATATCACGACCTATGATTTAGACATTTCTGGTTCCGGAACTTGTCCAGCTACTGCAGAGCCAGAACCAGATGTAATATACACTGGTGGAGGAGCGGGTTGTAATCCCAGACTGAGATCCCCTCAAGTAATTAAAGTTTCACAAACAGATAATCTTGTTGAAATCCTGGTTGAGATACAGCATCTTGGAATATTCAGAGGACTTCCAGTATGGGCTAGAGTTTCATATCCTTTAGAAAATCAAGTCAAAGTTGAAGGTATTGAGTTTATGGGTCTTGTTGATTCTGTTCCGGGTGTTAAGACCCCAACAAATGCTCCTGGAATATACAAGGTGACATTGAATATTAATCCGGATGGAACTCCATATTACGGACGTACTGATATCTTTATTGGTTTTGGAAATGATCCTGACAAATGCTATGTTGCTTCGACCATTGAATTGGTTGAAACAATGATACAAAAACCAACAGTTGTCTGTTCTAAAGAGATGATTCAGCAAAATATTCAGATCGATGTCTCTGATGTTGGTGTTGACAATGGATTTTTCTCGTTCAAGGTAAATGCTGACTTTGATCCTTCTTCGTTGCCGTGTGATTATATTGGCGAGGGCATTGTCCAGCTAATAAGTGCGCAAGTCCTGGCGGATGGAGCTTATCTGATGAGCTCTGTTGAAAAAGAAAAAGGCGGAACAGCTCCAATTGGTTCTGGAGGTATTGTCCGTGGCGGAGGCATAGGAGGTTTTGCTCCTGATGGAGGATCTGCTGAACCAGGAGTTCCACCACTACCACCAGCACCTGGGGATGGAGACAAAATAAATATGCCGTTCATAATCAAAGTAATGGTTGATGGTATCATATATTCTATTCCAACAACTGTTTCATTCCCAATCCCACGTATCACAACAACAGGAGTTCCTACAATTACTACTGTGATTCCTGATGAAGAAATTCCAAAGTTCTTTGTTTTCGATCCGATACCTGGAATCACACCGTTCCCAATACCGTATCCTGATCCGATACCATATCCTCCTAAACCAAATCCGCCAATACCATTGCCAGATCCAATCCAAAGAATATTTAATCCACAGCCTAGAGGAGGAGAATTTATCCATAGTATCAATACTCAGAGCGGGCCTGCAGATACTACTGGAGGAAAAATCTTAGAGAAGACAAGAGCTATTAAGTTTACTAATGATCGTGCACAGGGAAGTGTATATCTTGGAGGTCCTTTTGGAGGAGTACGAGGCGTTGTTAGATTGTTGGTGGAACATAATGGTGAACTTGTTGAAAATGCAGTCAGAGCTGTTCTACCAGCTACAGATGAAGTAAAAGACCTGACAGTTTTGACAGAACAAGTAATTCCATCAGGCAGATACTCTGTTACAGAATGGAGCAATAATATTGGATTAGACACCAGATACAATGGAAATGCATTCTATGAATTAGATTATAACAATCTAGAAGATGGAAGCTATTCATTGATTGCACTATCTGGAAATAAATTTAAAACATTTTATTTTGACAAGAAAGGATCTGAGATAATATTCCTTACTGTTCCTGGCAGGGACAGGCTTATAGCTTCCTTGAAGCTTGTGACAAGAGAAGTTGGTCTTCCTGTGACAATCACAAGTCTCGGAAAGGAAGAGGTTACAGTATACTACAAAGATCAGAAATGGAACAATGAGGCTGGACAGCAGACAATAATTCCAGAGGACTTGACATAAAATGGCAAAGAAAACAAAGAAGAGGCCAAAGGCAAAATCCCAAAAGGAGATAAGCAAGACAAAGATAGAGATACTTGCAGGTTATGTGCGTGACCTGCATAAAAGCGGTTATACTAATGACGAAATCAAAGCCTCTCTTAAAAGAAATGGTGCTTCTCCTG
>JAHWHI010000104.1 GCA_019323355.1 Candidatus Woesearchaeota archaeon
TCCCATAGATAACACAGTGACTACGATTAGAGTGTCTATGGGGAGATTTCCTTTTTAAGTACCCCTGATAAGGGACAACATATCCATAAGCTTTATAAAGGGCCTGCAAAGGGCCATATATGAGGTGCATACAATGGACGATAACACAAGAAGATGGTTAGACGGAAAAGATCGAAGTTTAGTTTCATTGCCATTAAATGAATGGTCTGGTATTGAATATTATACTAACCTCGCTGCAAAAAATATGCGTAACGGTCAGGGGATTGCAGAGCAAAGAGGAAGAGAACTTTTGAGCAGTTTGTCAAGAACACCTTCATTACCGCACAGACCAGTTGCATCTGGATCTGGTTTTACAGGTAGTTTCTCTAGAACATCAACAGTTTGTGGCCTAGAGGTCAAAGCAGATGGAACAATCGGAACTGATGATGAGATTGTATTAATCAGGCATGATTATATTGATGAAGGAAGAGTAGGAATATACAAAAATAAAAACTTTAATCGGGAAGAGATCTGGTGGTATTCCAATGAAGCTGGGGCTTGTTACATCAGATTGAATTCTTGCGATTATGTGAGAGTCGATGAAACTTCAAATGGTTGGAAGATAGATCCAAAGGACCATTATGTAAAAGAAGATGGTAGATGGACAAGAAAAAAACGTTGAAAAAGTAAGAGGAAAATAAAAAATGACATCATGGACAGATTTTCCGTGGTTTGATACACCACAAGAAAGAGCAAGAGATGAGTATGACAGAGGACGTATGAAAGCAATAGAGATTCATAGAACAAAATTGTGCACTTCAGGAACTAGAGATTACTGGAGAGAGCAGGAGATATCAAGAAAAATGGGGGAATCTTTTGGCACACCGGGGATTCCAAGAAAAACACGTGACCAAGCGATTGGAGAGCTAAGGGAAGAAAGTTTAGAAAGCCATAGAAACTGGCTGAGATCACATACCGAACCTTTCCGTAGTGGATATAATGATGAGATGGGTTATCTTACTAGGTTTGATACCATCGCTCAGAGAGATGATGACTGGTAGATTAAAAATTCAAAAATGGACCCCCACATATATCCACGAGCACTGAAGATGGAATCGATTCCTCTTAGTCAGGCGTTTAGACCTAGAGGTTTGGAGCCTATCGAGCATGTTGTACGTGAAGAATATCCGTTTTACGTTGGTCCGCACGAAGACCCGGCTGCGGTTATGCATAAGGGTTTGCTTGACGGAGATCCAACTGTTATTAATTATCTAAAGCAAAAAGGATTGATATCAGATGTAGATGGATTCTCTGGAGTCAGCTTGGGTACAAATTTTGCTGCGCAGGTTCATCGGGATTCTCGTGTTGTTTCAACTGTAGATATTCCAAAATATTTTCAAGAAGAAACTCAGCATTATTCTTCAAGTGAACCAACTGAAACAGTTGTGCAACCAGAAAGTCATAGACCTGAAGAAAAAAGCTTAGAAAGAATCCAGATGGAAACGAGGCTGGAGCAAGAATTTAGTAAAGAACCTGAGCAAGAGAAACATGATGAAGCTGGACGAATAGAGATGCTTATTCAAGGAGAGCTTAAGAAAGGACATGAAAGTCGTGATGCTGGAGATGCTCTTCCTGGTGATGATCCTAGAAAAAAAATGCATTACGCAGAATCTGAAAACGCTTTTCGGATTGCAGCAGAACTAAATTATGGTAGACACGATATTGGTTGGACTTATCAATGGATTGCTCGAGCATGTATCCACCAAGATAAACCCGATGAAGCTATTCATTTTCTTCATAAGGCTGAAGAGTCTTTAAAACATAAATACCATGAAGGTTTGCAGGAAGCGATAGACTGGACACGGAACCAAATTGTAGACAAAGAATTTTTCTGGGGCGAATGCAACCGTGAAAAAGGCGATTACGCAGAAGCAGTAAGAAACTATCAAACAATCATGAACTTAGATCCTCATAGAAGTAATATTGGCTGGGCATATTATTGGGCAAGTGTCTCTTGTTCAGAACTTAGAGAAAGAAGAAAAGCAAGTGAATATCTGCAAAAAGCCCAAGAGAGGGCAAATTCTGATTACTATCTTCAGAAAGCAATAGATTCTTTACGTCCGAAAAAAGATACTGCAGATCCATTAGATGCCATTGTTAATTTCTTGAAATGGTTTGCCTCTGATTAAAACTTTATCCCTTCACACAGATAAATATATAAACCAATTCTTTCTTATCCTTTTATATGGGGTTTTTAGACGCTATAAAGGGATTGTTCCATCATAAGGCAGAGCTAGTTGAGATTCCATTAGAGCAATTGGAGCAGTGGTTTGATGACAAGGTCAAGCACAAGTATTCTGCACGGGACGAGACAGTCAAGGCACTATACGACCAGTTCGACATAAAGATAAAGGAGCTGGCAGACAAGATGGCCATCTTGCAGGAGGCAGAATTGCACAACAAGAACCTGCCGCCGAAGATGCTTGCCTACATGGTCGGCAACAGGAGCAACTACCTGAAACAGGTAGGCATGCTCATTGACAACATCCCTAAGTTTGGAAAGGATTTTCCAGACAAGTTCCAGAAACTGCTGGAGGACTTTGCGAAAAAGACGCAGAAGAGTTACGTTATCCTGCAGGAATTCTTTGCAAATGAGACAAGAGACATTGCGCAGACAATCGGCACACTAGACAAGATCTCGAGGCAGATTGTCGGCACGACAATGAAATCAGATTTGATAGACATAGAGAACATAAATATGCAGATCGCAAAGATACACGAGAAGCATAAAGAGCAGGAGATCCTGAAAGACAGGATAAATGACACTCAGAAAGAGATAGGTGAAAAGCAGAAGGAATACACAAAAATAAATGATAAGATCGATAAAAGAAAAGAGAGCAAGGCATATTCAGAGGTCATGCATCTCAAGGAATTGGTAAAAGAACAGCACAATGAGATGGACAAGATGGACAGGGAGATCACAGAGACGATCGCTCCGCTGGCGCGTGCTTTCAGAAAATACAAGAGAATAACTGTCGACCACGACAAATTGATAGAGCAGTACCTCAATGATCCGATAAAAGCGCTTCTTGCAGACGGAAAACTGAAGATCATACACGCTATAGACGGCATTGAGAAGAATATTGACAAGCTGGGCTTTGACAACAAGGAGAAGAAAAAGATTACAGAGAGACTGGCGTCGATAACAAAAGACAAGCTGAAAGACATGTTTGATGCTTATTCAAAATTAAAGACCGTCGTTGACAAGACTGAGGAAAAATTAGATGAATACCGGATCGTCGAGGAGATAACACAGCTGGAGATGGACAAGGACGCCATGCAGAACAATATCAACAGGCTGAATGGTGTGATCGACATTGATATCAAGAAGATCACTGAGTTGGACACTGACATCGAGGACATAGTCGCAGATGTCCAGGACCAGATAAAAAAGATGCTGAATGTCAGCCTTAAGGTCAGTGTCAAGCCTCAGGAGTTGAATATCGGGCGGGCAGTACACGTATAAAATGATACATAAATTTATTTCTCAATTTTGTGACAGGAAGTTTGACACAGTCAAGATAAGAAGAAACTATTATCTCGCTGACAAGAGCCTGCTTGACATTCGGGACAAGATAAAGAAGAACATGAACTTAGAGCCCGAGTCTGCCGGAGTTTTTCTTGGCACAGAGAAGAAAGATTTCACACCGTCATTCGCATTGCTGGAGCTTCTGTCAAAACATTCCAAGAAAAAAGCTTTTGTCGACGACAAGACAGAATGGTTATTCTTGTGCGGAAGGGATATCTTCAAGGAATCTGTGAAAAAATGCAGTGCAAAGGAAGGTCTTGTACTTGTGCAGAACAAGCATGATGAGAATTTAGGGCTTGGAAAGATTGTTGACAAGAAGGATTTATTTATAAAGAACATTTCTAACAGGGGCAAGTTTCTTCACTACTAACAGGGAGAAACGTATACACAACCTTTAAATATTGCTTGCAATTACGCTCCTATATTAATATTAATACAAAATCTAGTAGGGGGTATATATAAAAATGGCTAAAGACAAGAAACCAACAGGTCCTAAAGATGATTCTGAAAAAGCAAAAGGGTTAGTTCCTAATTTTGATGATGTTGATGTGGGCGGAGAGCAAGATCCTGCA
>JAHWHI010000006.1 GCA_019323355.1 Candidatus Woesearchaeota archaeon
GTGTAGGACCAAGGATTCAACAAACTCTCCATTGTAGTATTCAAGCGAATAACCCTCTGTTCCAGGATCGTATGAAACAGAATCAATCACAGAGTTATTTGCATCGTAAAGAACTAATGTCTCTCCAGGGTTTGAAAGAGAACCAGTAAATTCGAAATCAGCTGAGAAATTGTACCTGTCCCAGAAATCATTGTCTTCACCGTCATCATAGTTCGTGTTTGCAAGGACAAGATAGCCTTCAAAAGAAAAGTTTTCAGGAAATGTGAAAATAATTCCGTCAAAAGAATAATTGCTAACATCACTCAGATTTTCAGAATAAAGTTCTATGTACTCAAAATCATAATCATTGCCCAATGGATTATACATTATCTCATTGATCCGCACTGCTCTTGCGCAGTAGATTGTCAAAAGCAGGCAACCAATGAAAATCATAGCTAAAGCTAGTTTTTTCATATATTTACCCCAATTAATCTTACGCAGATATCATTAAAATACCTTTTCAGGCAGATTTTGGAAGAGTTTTGGAGAACTTGGAAACCTCCATATTTCAGCCAGAATATTTCTCCCGGCTGGTAGTCATCCTTGTAACTACTCCAAGATACTTAAGAACATTTATAAAACTGGGAAAGCTTTTTAATCAAAAAAGAGGGTGAATAAGCTAGTGACATTTTTGAAATTCTTGGAAAAGGACAAAAAGAAAGAAGGAGAGGCACCTCCTAGCTTGCCGCAACTGCCTCCACTACCAGAGGAAGAGCGTGTGCCGCATATGAGAAAACCACTTCCGCCGCTTCCACCTTTAGAGGCACAACCAGGCTTGCCAGAGAGACCTGCAAAGCCTTTGTTTGATATCACTCCGCCTGGAGGCGAACCATTGCCACCAGTCGCACCGCCTGCTCCAAAAGGACCTTTATTTCCAGAGGTACAGGGTCCACCAGAAGATCTTCCTTCCTTTCCAAAAATAGAAAAGAAAAGGCCTGTCCCTCCTAAGATCATAGAGGAGATCGAAGAAAAAGAGTTCAGGGCAGAGAGGAGAGAGCTTGAAGAGCTGAAGAAAAGGATGCCAAAGCCTATCTTCATCGAGATAAATGATTTCAAGGAAGTGCTTGAGTTCATCGGCGAGATTAAGAACGAGCTCAAGAACGGTGACTCTATCATGTTCAAGATTGACGAGATCAAGAACCTGCAGGACAAGAAGTACGAGTCCTGGAACAGTGTGATGCATGACCTGCAGAGAAAATTCATTTATGTTGAAAAAACATTATTCGAGACAAAATACGTAAGGTGATAAAATGCCAGAACAAGAAATGCCAATCTTTGTAAGAATTGAGGAATATAGAGATGTGCTTGATGTAATCAATATGATCAAGAACAAGCTTGGAGAAGCAAAAGAAGCTATTAGAAAGATAAATGAACTGAAAAATGAAGAGGATCTTGAGCTAGAGAGATGGGAATCTGGTCTTGAGGCTATCGAGAGAAAGGTCCAGTTCATAGACAAGTCATTGTTTGAACCAGAAACAGTATGATGGCAAAGAAAAAACCTGCTCTGAAAAAGGAGCACCAGAAGGAAGAGGAAGTCTTTTTTGTAGGAATCAAGGATCCAGTAGAGATACGGCGCGATCTTCTAGAATCAACAAAAGATACAATCACGATAATCAAGACATATGAGAATATCAAAGCTCTGCGGACAGAGAAAGCCAAATACATGCTGGTGATGCAGAAGCTGATAAAAGAACTGAATATCCTTGTCAGCAAACTGAAACGTGTACTGCCAGAGACAAGAGTGAGAGAGAAACCAAAAGCAGCTGCGCGAGAGGACAAAGAGGAAAAACCTCCAAGAAAGCTGACAGAGTTCGAGAAACTAGAGGCAGAATTATCTTCGATTGAAGAGAAGCTTGCTCATCTATGAAATACTGAATTCTTTTTCTATTTCAATCAATGTATCATTAATTTCCAATCCAGCTACAAATCTATAGTTTCCAGGGATGTTTGCCTTGAATTTCTTTTTGCTGTCTGTCAATTGGTTTGAAAGGCGAAGGCTGGTACCATCTTTCCTTAAGTCCAAGTAGACAAACCTTGCATCCCCTAGGTTGAATGTAAGCTCAACCTCATCACCAAGATAGTATCTTTCTTTGTCAAGGACCATCCCATAACTTTCAGAGAGGATGAAGCGTGCTGGCAGTGAAGATTCATTCGACTGCATGATCATGTTCATATCTGGAGAGACATAAGCAATGCTGGCAGAGATAATATTGTTTTCAGTCGCATCGTATCTGCCATAGAAAAGATCGAATGTCACATTCCATTCATTGACTGCTGGCTTCAAATCAAAAAGCAGACAACAATGTTGTGCGCCATTGCAAATGTAGGTTTTCTTTCCTGTTTCTTCAGAATGAACAGTCCAGAGTGTGCATAAATTTTCTTGTTCAAAGACAATTGAATCTTTGACAGTGAAATCAATTATGCCTGAAGAGCTTTCAACTCCATTGTTGTCTGGATCATAATCGGATTCCTGGTTGTAGTTCAGATTAATGTAGATGTCTTCCAAGTCTTGTTTCACTTCTTCTGCAACAGGAATATCCTCTGAAGCAAGATTCTTGACAGAGAAGATAATGATCACAATCATCACTACTATCAAAACAGCGACCAGTGGATAGAGCAAAGATTCTGTCTTCATAAAAACCCCAAATCAGCTTGTCAAACATTAATATTTAAACTTTGAGGCAAAGTTTATAAATGGCTCTGGGTTTTGTTCTGGTACTAGTGCGGGGGTAGCGAAGTGGCCAAACGTGCTGGACTCAAGTTAGTTGAGTGATGAGGTCTCTTTGACCGATGATTTTTCCCACTATGAGGAATCCAGTCCCTTAGTGGGTTCGGGGGTTCGAATCCTCCCCCCCGCATCTTACTTTAAAATGAAAATAATATACTTTGAGAACGGACGGAAATTTTTGATAAAGGATACTAGCAAGGACTTTCATACTAAAGACGGTATTGTGAAAAAATCTTTTTTCAAGAAGAAGAAAGGCAAGACCAACATGGGCAAGGAGTTCATTGTGTTTGATGCTTCTTTTATTGACAAGTACAGGCGGATAAAACGCACTGCGCAGATCATACTCCCAAAAGATATTGGGTTCATAATAAGCGAGTGCGGCCTTGGAAAGGAGTCTGTTGTTCTTGATGCAGGAGCTGGGTCTGGCGGAGTTGCCTGTTTCCTTGCAAACATTGTCAGCAAAGTATATACTTTTGACAATGACAAAAGGCATCTTGAATGCACAAAGGACAATGTGAAGATGCTTGACCTGAAAAATGTTGAAGTCATTGAACGTGACATTTACGAAAAAGGTTTTGGAAAGAAGAATGCTGACTGTATCATACTTGATCTGAAAGAACCCTGGAGATGCATTGACCACTGCAAGAAAGCATTGAAACCAGGAGGTTTTTTAGTCGTGTACACACCGCACATCACCCAGGCTCTGCAGTTCGAGAATGAGAATCATGAAAAGAATGCTTTTATTCCTGTAAGGACAATCGAGGTATTTGAACGAGAATGGAAACTGAAGGGGAAAATATCGAGGCCGGAGTTCGTCCCTCTAGGACACAGCGCCTTCTTAGGTTTTTTCAGAGGAAGATAACCAGAAAGAAGAAACCTCAGTATTATTTTGATAAAGATAAAGCTGTCAAGAAAGAGATACGAATAATCGGAGTAGACGACGCTCCTTTCAACCGTTTCAAAAAAGGCGAGGTCCCTGTGATAGGGACAATACACCGCGGAGGGGGCGCTCTCGAGGGAGTTGTCACTACTATGATCGATGTTGACGGTGTGAATTCCACAGACCGGATTGTCGATATGATCAATAAATCCAGACACAAGGACCAGCTTCAGTGTATAATGCTCGACGGCATTGCTGTTGGCGGATTCAATGTCATAGATATCAGAGAGCTGGCAGACAGGACAAGACTTCCAGTGATAGTTGTGATAAGAAACAAACCTAACATAAAAAAAGTTCTGAATGCTTTGAAGAATGTTCCGAATTCCAAGGAAAAAGCAAAGCTTATTGCAAAGGCAGGAAGGATAAGAGATGTTACAGTAGGTGATGGAAAAATATATTTCCAGTGCAAAGGTATTGTTGTGTCAAAAGCTAAAGAGATGATCCAGAATGCAGTATCAAGAGGCCATATGCCAGAACCGATACGGACTGCGCATCTGATTGCAGCAGGTATTGTCGAAGGAGAAAGCAAGGGCCGTGCCTAAGAATAATAATATTTTCCTTTTGATTTCTGTTCTCTATCTTTTTGCGAACCAGGCTTGTTTATCCTAGGCCTGCCAGAGAGATCATCCCTTCTCAATGTTATGTCAAGATCCTTCAGCAGCATGTTCATTCCCTCTTCCATCTGCATCGGACCGTTGGTAAGGCCGTTTTTAGCCGGGATTCCATTAAATACAAGCAGACGTTCAGAAAGATAATCCAAAAATAACAAATCGTGGTCAACAACCAGCACTGCCATGCCTTTTGTCTCTGCGACTGAAGCGATTATCTTTGAGATGGAAAGACGTTGTTCAACATCAAGATAAGCAGAGGGCTCGTCAAGCAGCACAAGGTCTGCATCCTCTGCAAGGGCTTTTGCGATCGAGACACGCTGGAGCTCGCCGCCAGACAACTGACGTAGCTGCTTCATCAGCAATGGCTGGATGTTCAACGGCATGACTATGTCATTGTTATGTTTTTTTATCGCATTCTGCAGGAACAGCATCACCAAATCCTCTGAACCTGTCTCCAGGTACTGCGGTTTGTATGCGATCTTTATTGAAGAATCTATATTTCCAGAGTCAGGTTTCTCAACTCCGGCCAGCATCTTGACAAATGTTGTCTTTCCGATTCCGTTCTCTCCAAGGATTCCGCAGAGCTCGCCTTTCATTATGTCTCCAGGCTGCACTGCAAGCGAGAAACTTCCTAGCTTCTTTTTCATCTCTGGCCATTCTGTAAGAAGATTTTCTTTTTTTGTCTCGACAGGAGGCCGGACCTCGAATTTTATCTTATGGTCCCTGAAACGTACATTTTCCTCTTTCATATAACCTTCAAGATATACATTGATGGCTGTCTTTGTCGACCTTAGGTTAGAGACAACACCAAATCCTCCTGGCTGGCCGTACATTATGTGCACAAGATCAGAGATATAGTCTAGAGCGATAAGATCGTGCTCAATTACAAGGACGGCAATATCTTCTGTTGCCAATTCCTTGATGAACTTTGCCAGCTTCAATCTTTGTTTTATATCAAGATAAGAAGTCATCTCGTCAAATATGTAGAGGTTCGCATCCTTAAGCACTGTCGCTGCAATCGCAACACGCTGAAGCTCGCCGCCAGAGATCTTTCCAAGATCATGGTTAAGAATGTTTGTTATCTCTAATTTTTCAGCGATCTCTGACATCTGGTTCTTTTCATCGACTTTTTTAAGAAGGTCACGCACTTTGCCTTTTGTGACTTTAGGGATCTGGTCAACAGCCTGCGGTTTGTAGGCAATCTTTATCTTTCCAGCCTTTACTTTCTCAAAAAAGTTCTGTGCCTCTGTCCCTTTGAAATAATCTATAAGGTCCTGGTAGGAGAACTCTTTTCCGAACTTTCCAAAATTAGGCTTGAGCATGCCAGCCAAGATCTGGATTGCTGTGGATTTTCCGATTCCATTTACACCAACAATTCCAACTACCTTGCCGAACATTGGGGTCGGCAGAGAGTATAATGCAAAACCGTTTCCGCCATAACGATGGATCGGATCAGTCTTCAACTGTTCAGGCAGATTTATGATCTTGATGCAGTCAAATGGGCACTGCTTGACACAGATGCCGCAGCCGATGCATAATTCCTCATTGATGAAGGCCTTATTATCAGATTCGACAATGATACACTCTTTTGAAGCGCGGTTGACAGGACATACACTGCCGCAGATGAAAGGACAGTCTATCTTGTTCTTACAAGTGTTCTTGTTGAGTACTGCTATCCGTGTCATATCCTCAAAAGAAATAAGTTAGTATAAAAAGGTTTTTATGCGCTATCTGCTGTGCTTTGCGATTTTCTTATCCAGTTTCTTGAGGGCTTTGTCTATTTTCTTGAGCTGTTTTTGCTTATGCTTGTGGTGCTTTATCTTAGGCTTTGGAGTTACAGTCTTTTTCTGCAGTATAATTTTTTTCTTGATCGAGACCGGCTTGTGCGGCAGCTTAAATTCTGGGAAGTGAAGGTTGATATCTGGAAGGAATCTGGAAATGTTCAAGGTCTCTGGCCTGTACTTTGATAGTAAGCCAATAGGAACAATCAAGCCTACTGCGATGAGCAGAAGTAAAGTGCCGAACAAAAAGAAATCTTTTTTCGGAACTGTTGTCTCAGTCTCCTCAATTTCTTCTTCCTTGCTTCCAAGCATTTCATCCTGATTAATATCTGATGCTTGGACATCTTCAACAACTTCTGCTGATTTCTCTTCAGGCTTATCTTCAGGAACAGACTGGGAATCGAATGGAACTGTCTTTGAACAGTCCATGATCCGGATATTGCTTGAGATTATAGTATCATAAACAGCCTCAAGCGTGTATGTCCCTTCGGATGGGAAATTGAAAACAACATAACCGTCTTTTGAAGTCAACCCTTTGAATATCCTGTTGCCAGCAGAATCATAAACACGCAAATCAATGAAAGACATTGCAGATCCTGCAGCATTGAAGACTGTTATTGAATTATCAATACCTGCACAGACAGAGCTTACTTTCATTGTCCGCGGACTGTTGGACAAAGACCGGGCATAGCTTCCACTGCCTCCGCCTCCTCCTCCAGAGCCAGAGTATCCGCTGCTTCCGCTTGAACTGCTGCTACTGCTGGAACTGCCAGATCCTCTCACACCAGAATGGTTCAGGTTATCTAATTTGAAATTGTTTCCTAGATCAGTGCAGTTGATTCCAGCGATGGTCACGCCTGTAAAATTATTGATGCATGCAGTGAAATTAAATTCAGACGCTCCAGTGCATGTTGTTGAGATATCTGCTATAGAGTTAACAACTGCGTCTTTGACACATAAGAAAGTGTATCCAGGGTCAGAGACATACATTGTCTTTGTCTCGTGCTGGATAGTTCCAGCATTGAAGCTTAAGCCGTTGCTGCTGTCGCTCTCCAACTTAATCTCTGATAGATTGAGTTTTCCACTCGAGAAATTGTAAGTGAAATTGATAAGCAGATTCAGGGTGTCCCAGATCTCCACATAGTGTTTTCCTGTGAACAATACTCCATCAATATTTGAATCCCCATCGATCTTAACTGTCACGCTTCCCAAACCAGTAAGGTTTATGTTATTCCCATTTCCAATTAGCGTGTCAACATTATCATAAAGACCGTCACTGTCATCGTCCCTAGGAGTCACCTCTATCATGATCGTATCATTGCCGACAAGGCTTGTATTGTCAGAGGCATTGAGCCGGATAGTGTGGTTGCTGACACTCAAGGTTGAGATGTTCAGTTCAGTTCCAGTGCCAAGGTAACCGTCGATGTCTGACCACCATGCCAAGTTTGAAAGCACACCGTCTTCGTCATCGATTGCTGTGCCTCTAAAAGTGATTGTTGACTGATTATAATGCGAAGAACCGTTTGCAGGAGCAGTGATGTCAACATTCGGCGGAGTATTGATACTTACTATTGTAACAGAATCATTTATTGACAAAGTCTCTGCGTTTAGTGCTGAACATGTTGTATTGTAATTGTAGGTGATGTTATTGGAGAAAGTCTTTGTCGCATTGTATAAGCCAGAAGATGAATCGTATGCAAGTGCAAGCGAGGAATTATCATCAAACAAAATACTGCAGTTCGCGCCGGAAATAGGTGTGCCAGTGCTTATTGTTGTATAATTTGCATAGAACATTATTGGCTTGTCTTTTTTTGTTGTCAAAGATCCTCCTTGTGCATCGCCCTGGTCATAGGTCTGCAATTGGGTGTTTATTCCAAAAGTATAAGTCGAGAACCCTGTCACTGAGAAGACGAATGTGCCATTGATGTAACTTGTTCCTGTACATGATGTACAAATAGTTCCATCTTTGTAGATCGCAGGCATTGCTGAATACGGCAGTCCATAAGCTGTTACCTGTGCTGCTGTGTTGAATGCAGAACATAATGGATCATATGAGTCCATTCCTATTGCTGCTTGCGAAAGATTGAAGCAGTATTGTGCGTTTGTGAAGTCAATATTGCTTGAGTAATCTACCATTCCATTATTGTTGCTGATGTTATCGTTTGCCTGGTCAATTATAAGTATTGAATTGATCGCAGCTGAAAGATTGATTCTTGGGAAAGTCATCCCAGAATATCCGGTATCAACAATCGGAACTCCTGTACGTTTTAGGATCGTGACTATTTCTAATGGTGTCAGGGCCTGGCTGTTTCTTAGTTTTGAGTATTGCTGAAGAAGTGCAGCTGCCCCTGCAACATGCGGTGTTGCTTGTGAAGTTCCCTGGAGCAATCGATAGCCAGTATCAGAGCATAATCCAATACCTGTACAAGCAGAGCTAGGAGGAACTGCTGAATTAATGTATCTTCCAGGCGCTAATAAATCTAAAGTGTTTCCTCTCTGCGAAAAGTATGATATGCCATCGACAGGACTGTATCCAACATTATTAGTAGAACCAATAGCTGTTGCATTTGTCAGGCATGCTGGAAAAGCCACTCCATAGGTTGGAGAACCTGTGCTGAAATAATTTCCAGCTGCAACAGGAACAAAAATTCCTAAACCCTGCGCAGCATCAATCGCATTCTTTATCGCGACCATTGTCGCCCTATTATCATTATCACAAGGAGTGTTGTTGAATTCGTATGTGCCCAAACTAAGGGATATGGCAGAAATATTATAAGTTGCAGAATTATTGACACAGTAATCGATTCCTGCAATAACCCATGCTCCTGTGGGGTCACTGCCATTTTCATTCAATGATTTCATTGCAATAATATTTGCACCTGGCGCCACACCTTTAATCGGACCAGCTGCTGCAACTATTCCACTTACATGTGTTCCATGACCTCTGTCATCAGCAGGGTCATTGTCATTGTTAACATAATCATATCCTCCTGGAACTTTTGCACATGTTCCAGATGTCATCTGACCCTGTGTGCAGGAGCCGAATTCAGAATGCGTGTAGTCAATACCTGTGTCAACAACACAGACAACCTCTCCTGTTCCAGTGAGATTCATACCTCCGTATTGTGTTCCATGCACAGTATTTGCCTCTACAAGCGGAACACTGTTTGTCAAAAAAGAATCAAACTTAACACCAGTATCAAAAGAATCTACATTTGGATCAGATTCAAGAAGATGCATCTCTGACTTTTTGATCCTCATGACAACTGTATTGATATTTGAGTAAACATGCTTGACCTGCTTGTCCTGGATCTGCACATTGTCAAAGAATTCTGACTGGGCCTGCCTGATATCCTGCTTTCTTGATTCTTTGAATTGTTCCCTGAACTCTTTAGACATCTGGCCAAAGCTGTTCGCTTTGAACTGCTGTTTTCCTTTTTCTTTCAGATTGACTATAACATCCACATATTCATCTGAGTCTTCCTGGGCTGAGACTGCTAATACAGAAGCTAGCAAAAGCACTATTAAAACTAAGATAAGCCATCTATCAACCTTCATTTCAGCTAATCCCTCTATTTATAAGCAATGATTCATTTATATATAAATATATGGGGAATTCGGGCATTTACTCCTGTTTCGGGGCAAATTAACCGAAAGATTTATATACTTCTTTTTGCTATTTAGTAGTAATAACATCACCTCTTTTCCCCTTCCAAACCGTTCTGCGGTTTGCGAAGGGTTTTCATACTCCTTCATATCCTACTCCGGGCTTCTTCTGAGGCTTGGGGTTTGATATGATTTTCATAGATTTTCTATAGAAACCTTTTTAAAATGGATAGAGGTCTTTTGTTCTATCACTGGACCCGTAGCCTAGCCTGGATAAGGCGACAGCCTTCTAAGCTGTAGATCGGGGGTTCGAAAACGTCCGAGGTTGCGCGTAAAAACCGTACGGTTTCCAATAGGTGTAAAACCTCTTGTTCGAAAGTCCCCCCGGGTCCACTCTTTTTGCACGCGTGGCCAAGCGGCTAAGGCAAGAGGCTGCAACCCTCTGATCCCCGGTTCGAGTCCGGGCGCGTGCTTTGTGCATACATTTATATATGAATTCTGACTCTTGATTTTCAGGTGATTAGATGAGAAGGTTTGTTGTTATCTTCATGATTCTCATGATTTTATTGTCAACATCAGTCTTTGCACTGAAACCAAAAGAAGGAAGCATAATTGCAAGTGTTCCAACTGATGGGATGACGTATGTTTCTGCAAAACCATATTCTGTTGCACCGAGTTCTTTTGTCACTTTGGAGAATGTGAACAATGGTGCTGTAAAGAATGTTATTGCTGACAAGTATGGGAGATTCACAGTTGCAATTCCTGCACAAACTGGAGATGAGATCAGAGTTACATACGAAGGCGGAGACATTGTTGTTGACAATTTCCCAGACATGGGTTTTGGCGAAGCTGTCTGGATAGGTTATTCTGCTGGAAAAGCCTATGCAAAGGCAATGACAGAACCTCTTGTATCTGATGACGGCGAGATAAATTTCGAGAAGATCCTAGGACCGTTCGCGTCTGCATTCTTTGTTGGAAAAGAAGTAACTGAATGATTCTAAGGAAGCCAGGTCTTTCTATCCTTTAATTTCTCAGGAAGATAAACTTCATAGACATAGTTCAATGTCTTTGCTGCGAATGCCTGCTGCTCTGCCCTCTTCTTGTGCTTTGCCATCAAGGCAAGAGCTTTCTGCCATTCTTTGTGTGTCTTGACAAAAGGATCGTTCTTGATACCGTCTTTCAATCTTTTGATGTCTACCTCTTTCAGTGGATGAGACGGCAGGTTGTAATCAATAATATCTTTTGGAGTCACACCAAGAAATTGCGCCTGAGGAACACAGAAGTATTCATTGATATGCGCTGCATTGCCTGAACCTACTTTTAGAGTTCTATAAATGTTCAGATAACCGTATGGGTCTCCGTCTGTGAATACATAGACTGGAAGTTTCTTGTCATCTGCCAACCGTCTTATGAATCTTCTTGTTGCCCGCGTCGGAACACCCATCATTGCAATGA
>JAHWHI010000105.1 GCA_019323355.1 Candidatus Woesearchaeota archaeon
AGTATCAACTATATATAATTCCATCTGTGCCTGCGTGCCTCCAAGCGGAGCGTCATGTAATTTGTAACCGCCAATCTCATTGATAATATAGCTAATATGATCCTCTGTCAAAGTATCTGTAAGTTCAATCTTCTCCATATAAGGTTTGGATGCCCAGAACGGCGCAACATAGTAGAAATATACAAAGACAGACCCGATTATCATAAATAATATGAGAATTCCCACAATCCAAAGAAGCAGTTTCAGCTTGAACCATTTCTTTGTCTTTACTTTCTTCATCCTCTGTTCTGGATTGATCTCTGTAGTAAATGATTCCTTGACATCCAATGTCTTGCTCAGGACTGCGATTTCTGCCTCCTTCAGATCCTTTGAAATAGTGTCCTTCAGAAAGTCCTCCTTCTTCTTATCAGCCATGCAAGAACCAAAGCAAATATTGCTATATAAAGGTTTCTACGCAAGGAGTACAGAAACATTTTTAAATAGCTTTCCAGTATTTGCCTATATTATGCCGCGGTCGCATAGCTTGGCCATTGCGCTGGATTGCTAAGAACTATCGGTTCTTATGAAACCTGCATTGGTTCGCAATTATCCAGTGTCCTTCGGGGCACGGGAGTTCAAATCTCCCCCGCGGCGCTTTTTTCTTTTTGAGTTAAGTTTATAAAGCAAAAGTCCTCTTTAGTCAATAATGGCAGAGAAAACAATATTCAAACAGGTCATCAAACTAAGGGGCATATTCGACCTGGGCACAGCATACAGCACAGTGCCAAAGTGGTACAAAAAACATAAATTTGACTTTGCTGAAAAATCATATAAGCACAAAGGGGAAGATACAGTCATTGAATGGGGTGGCGAGAGAAAAGTCACACCATATGTCAAGCACAAGACAAATGTCACATTTCAGGTGAGCGAAGCCCAGGAAGTCGATGTTGTTGTCGGCGGAAAAAAAGCAAAGCGTACAAAAGGCGTCATTGTCGCAACAATCGAATCAAAATTTGAAAGCGACATCAAAGGCGTCTGGAAAAAAGGACCGTTCCTTGCAAAACTAGGAAAAGTTTACGAACTGTATTTTGCAGCAGGCCCGCTGAAGAAACTTAAGGGAGAGCTTGCAGGGATATCAAATGAATTGTACACAAATCTGAAAAAAATATTAGGATTAGAGGCTGAGAAAAGTGGGTGAAAAACTACCAGTAATATCAAAAAGCGTTTCCTACACAGGACTGTTTAGTGTCAGAGAAATCTTCAAGTTGATTGACGACTGGCTTGGCCAGCACGGCTGGGACAAGATTGAGGCCAGCCACACAGAGGTTGTCACTGAAAAAGGCAAAGAAATTAAAATTTCGCTCGAACCAGAGAAAAAAGAAAATGACTATGTTAAGTATATAATCTATATCGATATTGTCCTGACAGAAGTCGAAGATGTTGTTGTCAAGAAAGGCAAAAAGAATATTCCATTGAACAAAGGAAATGTTGATATTTCTCTGGATGCAAAGATTGTCACAGACTATGATGGCAAGTGGGTGAAAAGCCCTATCCATCTTATGATCAAGGCAATGTACGACAAATTCGTCAAAAAGTCAGAGATAGACGAATTCAAAGCAAAGCTCGAAAAAGCTGTGACCCATCTGAACGAGCAGATCAAGGCTCATCTGAACTTGTTCCAGTATCGAAAATAAAGGAAATCTTTTTAAATAGAATTGAGCCCTTTTTCTTTATCCGTGATATATGCGGGGGTAGCAAAGCCTGGTCAAATGCGCAGGACTTAAGCCTACTCCATGGACACTTACAGTTCCAGAAAGTAAGATATCCTGTCCCTTAGTGGGTTCCGGGGTTCAAATCCTCGCCCCCGCACTCTTTATATATTGGGACCAAAAAATTCATATATTTAGGCCCTCTTAGCATAGCGGTGGTGCACGCGCTTGGTAAGCGCGAGGTCCCGGGTTCAAATCCCGGAGAGGGCTTTCATGATTATCGGGGGAAAATGAAAACTTTGTTTTTATACAAATCAACAGAAGATGCAGATAGTGAGCAGAGGGTCATGCCAAACGGACTGATGTGGCTGACAACCTATCTCAAAGAAAAAGGCCTGGATATCTCAGCAAGAAATCTTTCAAATCAGGATTGGGATTATGCAAAAAAAGTAATTCTGGAAGAAAAGCCGAATATTGTCGGAATCACCTGTTTCTCATTCAATAGGATGAATTGCATTGAGCTGGCAAAAATTACCAAGCTGATCAACAATGATACAATTGTTATTTTCGGCGGGCCGCACGCAACACTTATGGCTGAACAGATGCTCGCAAATTATCCACAGATCGATTACATTATAAAAGGAGAAGGAGAATTGGTGATGGAAAATCTGATTGCCTGCCTCAACGAAAATAAAGCAGTTGAGGATGTAAAAGGATTATACATAAGGAAAAAAGGACAAGAGGATGAGATTATCTTCACAGGAGACCAAGAACTCATAGAGAACTTGGACATTCTTCCGCTTCCAGCAAAATATTTCAGATACAACCAGATAATCACAGCAAGAGGATGCCCTGCAGACTGTATATATTGTGCCACACCGAAACTATGTGGCAGGAAAGTGAGGTTCCGTCCAGCAAAACATGTGGTGGACGAGATCGAGATGCTGAACAAAAAACATAAAATTTCATACTTCTTTCTGTCTGACGATACATTCAATATCAAAAAACAGCATATAACTGAAATCTGCAACGAGATCATTTCCAGAAAGTTAGAGATAGTATGGAACTGCATGCTCAGAGTAGATATTGTCAGCAAAGAAACTTTTGGATTGATGAAAAAAGCAGGATGCGTCTCAGTATTCTATGGAATCGAGAGCGGCTCTCCTGAAATTCTGAAGACATTGAACAAAGGCATAACAGTCGAGCAAGTAAAAGAAGCATGCAAGCTTGCCCGGGAATTCGGCTTTGAGATCCAGACCTATTTCATTATAGGAAGTCCTGGAGAGACAAAAGAAACAATATAACATACCAAGAAACTAATTGATGATATCATGCCAATGGCTGCAACAACAACTTTCATGACACTGTACCCAGGCACAAGATTATATGA
>JAHWHI010000020.1 GCA_019323355.1 Candidatus Woesearchaeota archaeon
TACGAGCGAGCATGCTGTTGCTATCTTCAAGCCATGTTCTGGGATTGAAGGTATATCCTTATTCCTATTATTTTTTTCAATCATAGCTATCATCGAATGGAAAACACTGAACAAGAAAAGGTTGTTCGTCCTCTATCCTCTGGGAGTCTTATTTATGTTTTTGATAAATATAGCAAGAATAACATTCTTGATAATAGCTGGCATTGAGATAAGCCCGGAGTTTGCAATGGGCGGTTTCCCTTCTAATTTTGGGTGGATCCTGTTTGCTGTGTTTTTCTTTATCTTTATGTATTTTTCCTATAATTGGATGAAGAAATCCTAGGAATTTTTAATATAATTATGATTTTTCCAAATTAAATATTATTATTACAAAAAATTCAACAGATCTTTCTTTAATATGAAAATCAATGTATATCTGTGATAAACATGTTTGACGATCTTGTGCTGAGAGTATTCAACTATACATCTAGTGTGCTGGAGGAAGTGCGTTCTGGAAGAAAGCAGGCGCAGCAGGCCCTTTCAGAGCTTACTTCCCTTCAAAGCACGCTTTTTGCTCGCATCAAGGGTCCAAAGATTGAAGAAGAAAATCCGGTCCTAGAATATGTAAGAAGCGAGTACCAGAGCCTGCAGAGAGAGGTGCTTGCAGCTGGACAGGATATTGAACATACAAAGCATATCATCGAACTAGAGGGGGCGTATGAAAAATGTGGTCTACGGTGAAATATGCAATTGCAGGAGCGCTCTTAGCAGGCGCGTTTGGGTGCCAAGTGGCACCTCCTAAGATGATGTGCGGGCCAGGAGATTATGAAGTCATATCTGAGTTCCAGAATCAAGAAGCGTATAATTGGTCAGATCTGGAAGAGATTGCTGAAGAGGTTGACCATCCATATATCAACCGATTTATTGAAAATATTAATTTTGTCTTTTTTGATAAAAGATGGCAACATTATGGACAATATGACAAAAGTACTTTTCAGGTAAAGAGCCCGAAATATGAAGAATGTGTAATAAGATTCAGAGAATCTGAGGATGATTCCTGGAAAGAGATGTTCTGGAAAGGCAGCACAGGTACCCTTATGGAAGATCTGGAACTGCTGATAAGGACCTATGCAGACCGCATGGCCTTTCGAAAGATTTATATAGAAAAATAGCAATAATCCCCTTTAGAGGTGATTATGATGATGAAGTTTTTCATGTTGCTTATATTTTCTATGATTATGTTAGGTCTGGTAGCTGGGATGGTTAGTGGAGCGATTGAATCTACTACCTCTTCTGGAGATGTAGGGGGATTTAAAAGTGGCGGGGGCATAGGCGATACACCTTCCCCAGAGACTCAAACACCAGGACAACCCGTTCCAGAATTTTCTACTATCGGAATTGCAGCTGCTGGAGCACTGGGAGCGTTATCATACTTCTTTGTGAGAAGAAAAAAGAAATAATTTATTTATTTTTTTCTTAATGCCTTGAAATAATAAGCTAATTCGTATATATGGGTAGTATGGGTTGTATCTACATTTGAGGATATGCCTCTATCTTTAATACCAGCAACTTGCTGATTTTGGACATCTTCGGTTATATTTGCTACATCCGAATTAGAGATACCTCCCCATGCCTTAGAGGTTGTGATAGTACAGACTAAAGTGTATCTTGCTTGGCCCGATTCTTTAGCTCGATTATTAACCATATTTTTTAGTTTTTCTGCAAAAAATATTGTTTCTGCAAGTAATCTTTGGCTTTTTTTCATACCAAATTTTCGGTATGATTGTGCAATTTCATTTGTAGAATTTTCTGAAACAATGTATGAGAAAAGACTATAGTATGGAATTTCATTAAAATTTATAGAATCGAAAATGCGAGTAAAAATACATTCTGCAAAATTCTTACAGTTTTCATTTTTAGATATATTATATATTTCAATTAATGCCGTAGCGTATTGGATGTACATTTCAATACACCCCAGATTGTAATGAAAGAACATGGGATTTCCATTTTTTTCAAATCCTACAAAATTATATATCTGCGGATCTTTTGGATGTTGGCTTGCCTTAATATGTGTCAACAATTTTTCTAAAGTTTTGTCTGCTTTTTCTTTGTATTCCGGATTCCTAAACAGATTATGCGCTAGGTATAACGCTAAAACATCTACCATAACAGCAGAATATAACCGATCTCTCTTATCTTGATCCCCATCTAAAACATAATGTGTCAAAAATCCAAGCTCTTCATTCCATCTCTTTTTCACAATAAGATCACAAAGGCACCTGATCTCTTGTTTGTATTCTTCTCTTCGTGCAGGATCTGGATCTACCTCCATAGCAACAAAATGATTCTCTAGAAGGGCCTTTCCAGTATACGCATCAATATTATCCGCGTTGATTCGTTTGAATATTTCCATCCATTTTCTAGCATAGCCTAACCATTTCTGTTCTTCTTCAGTTCCTTTAAACATCTGGTAGCATTCCCATAGTGAAGCGACAAAATCTCCAGGGGCTCTTCGAGTTTCCCAGGTTAGATTTTCCATACGTTCTTTCCACCAGGTTCCGTCCCTTTGGACAGCAACTGGAATCCTGTCAGTAGAGCCTTGTGCCAAAGGTTCTACAACCTTTTTTGCCAATAAAACAGCAATAGTATGATATTCATTATCTGTAACTTGCCTATAATCTCCTCTCTTCTTTGCTTCTTCGACACAGAACTGGAGAGTTCTCCATGCCGGATCTTTCCCTTCTAATCTCCAAATTCGTTTTGCAATCTCTTCGTGTTTTAATTCATTCCCAGTATAAACAGCACCAACTTTCTTTTTTTGAAGATCA
>JAHWHI010000106.1 GCA_019323355.1 Candidatus Woesearchaeota archaeon
CTGTTCTGCAGTATTTTTATAATCTCATCCCGAAAGTCCATGATAATCCCAAGAATCAAGTTAAGGTATTTAAAGGTTTTTAGTGGTGGCCAGGACGGGCAAATGCTTTCATCCGCTCGACAAAATCAACAGCATCCCGTCTGTATTTGTCATACTCTGTGCCAGACATCGAAGAAATTTCTCTATGTGTTATCTTTTTCATCAGGTCAAAGAACAATTTCATTGTGCGAACATACTTTTCCTCGATCAATCCTTTCTGTGCCATCTCTTTTTCCAGCATATCCGGAACATGGCTTGGTGATGGAGGTATAAAACCTTGTGACATCAGTGCTGAATGCGCTGCATCAATCACAGCCCAGTACAGATCAAGGGCTGCCTGAAGTATGTGCCAGTTCGCATTGAACAAAGTAACATTGGATTTGGAATAATAACTGTTGATAGCTTCCTGTGTCGGCCTGATCCTTCCCCTGAAGAGAAGTGCCTGCAGCGGATCAAAGAATCCTTCATCGACTAATGCAAAGCCGTCACGCAAAATATTGATCGCAATGGGATCTCCTGAACGCACGTATTCCCAGAATGTGCTTAATTTCAATGTCACGACATGCAACCTTGTGCTTACTTCTGCGATCTTCTTGTCAGTGATTATCTTATAAGTTTCCAGTAATTCAGGTGTCAGCTGCAGATGTACATCATCAATCAGAATCAGCATGTCAACATCTGACTTTTTGCTGTCCTCTCTTCGTGCAGTAGAGCCAAATAGAACCATTGCTTTGACCAGATTTGGAAGCTCTGTATAAACTTTCTTTGCGAATTCATAGGCAATCTTGATATCTGTATCATGATAGTGCTGTTTTGTAGGACTAGGCTTATCCTGAATCTTGAACTCCATAAAGACTATTGTTAAGAATATAGTATATAAGACTTTGTTACTTTTCAGAGATGGTTAACAAGAGTTACTGGAAAAGGTTTAGTCTTCCTTTTCCTCTGGCTCGATCTCGTCTTCTGCAACTGCCTGGTATGAATCGTCCTCAACTACTTCATTATCCTGTGTGTCGTCAGCATCGCGTTCATAGCCGCGCACAGCAGCATCCTCATAATTGTCAAGTTCGTCGTCCTCCAGACCTTCTTCTGTAGGTTCAAGAATATGATCGCTGTGTTCCTCTGGGCTTTCCTCTTCAGATTCAAGCTTTTTATCTTTTTTTATGAAAGTGGCCATATTATTTCCTCCGTTATTATTCTTCTCAGTAATCTCAGCTTCTTCTTCCTCCTTTATAACTTTTGCTGCTGAAACAACCTCATCTCCAGATCTCAATTTCATGAGCCTCAGGCCCTGGGTGTTCCTTCCTATCTTGCTTATGCCTGAAGCTGCAACCCGGATAACAATGCCGTTCTTGCTTATGAACATGATATCATTCTCATTTGTTACTGACAATGCGCTTACAACAGGACCGTTACGCTGGGAAGTCTTGATGTTAATCACACCAACACCGCCACGATTGGTCCGTCTATACTGTTCTATTGGAGTTCTTTTTCCAAAGCCATTCTTTGTTATGCTCAGGACATCTATGCCTGGCTGGCAGACCAGAAGCGCAATCACCTTATCCCCTTTCCGCAATGAAATACCTTTCACACCGCGGGCTGCCCTTCCAATAGCACGCGCCTGGTCCTCGTGGAAACGCACTGCCATTCCGTTGGCAGATGCAATGACAATATCATCCTTGCCAGATGTTACTTTGACATCAACAAGCTCGTCGCCTTCATCCAGTTTTATTGCCCGGATTCCGCCTTTTCTAGGCCGGGAATATGCTGACAGCTCTGTCTTCTTGACAACACCGTTCTTGGTGACTGCAACAAGATATTCGTCTGGATTAAAAGAGCGGACTGGGATTATTGTTGTTATTGTCTCACCCTTTTTGGCCTGGACAAGATTCACTATCGCTTTTCCTCGCGCCTGCCTGCTTCCTTCTGGAATCTGGTAGACTTTTAGCCAGTGCATGTTTCCTGCATTTGTAAAGCATAACAGATAAGCATGGGTTGACGCTACAAAGAGATCTTCGACAAAATCTTCTTCTTTTGTGCCAGCTCCCTTGACACCGACACCGCCTCTTCTCTGCATCCTGTAAGTATGGAGCGGAAGCCTCTTTACATAGCCAGAGTGAGTTATTGTGACAACTGTCCTTTCCTCTTCGATCAGAGCCTCTTCCTCTAGCTCTTCTTCTTCCTCAAGGCTGATCTCTGTCCTTCTTTCGTCACCGTATTTTTCCTTGAGCTCAAGAGTCTCTTCCTTTATTATGTTATATATCAGTTTCTCGTCGCTAAGGATTGTGGTCAGTCTTTCGATCAATTCTAAAGTTTCCTTAAGATCCTGCTTGATCTTGTCCTGTTCTAATGATGTTAATCTTTGAAGACGCATCTCAAGCACTGTCTTTGCCTGGATCTCTGACAAGGCATACTGCTGCATCAGGCCTTCCATTGCAGTGTTTGTGTCTTTTGCTTTCTTGATCAGCTGGACAACAGGGTCTATGTTGTCGAGGGCAATCTTAAGCCCTTCGAGCTTGTGCGCTTTTGCTTTTGCTTCTTTAAGATCATACTCTGTCCTTCTTGTAACAACTTCTTTCCTATGCTTGATGAAATGCTGGAGCAGCTGCTTCAGGTTCAGTGTCTTTGGCTCGTTGTTGACCAGTGCGAGCATGTTGGTTCCAAAAGTTGTCCGTAGTCTGCTGTGCTTGAACAATTGGTTAAGCACAACATCGCTTCCGACAGTGCCTTTCAATAAAAGAATTATCCGGATCCCTTCTTTGTTGCTTTCATCACGGATGTCAGAGATACCCTCGATACGCCCGGTCTTGACAAGGTCTGCGATCTGCTCGATCAGCATTGATTTGTTGACCTGATATGGAATCTCAGTTACAACAATCATCTCTTTTCCTTTTCTTTCTTCGATATGGGTCTTTGACTTGACAACAACACGCCCCCTTCCAAACGCGTAGGAGCTTCTTATGCCGTTGATTCCGCAGATGATTCCAGCGGTAGGAAAGTCAGGACCTTTTACAATCTTGTTCAGGTCATTGATAGTTACTTCTGGATTCTCAACAAGAGCGACAACAGCGTCTGCAACTTCATTAAGATTATGGGGCGGAATGTTAGTGGCCATTCCCACTGCAATACCAGTCGAACCGTTGATCAGGAGATTAGGAAGTTTTCCTGGAAGGACAGACGGCTCTTTCAGCTGGCCGTCGTAGTTGGCTGCAAAATCAACTGTCTCTTTTTCAATGTCAACAAGCATCTCTTCTGCAAGCTTTGTCATACGTGCTTCCGTATATCTCATCGCAGCTGGCGGATCCCCGTCTATGGATCCGAAATTACCCTGGCCGTCAACAAGAGGATAACGCAGTGAGAAATCCTGCGCCATACGCACCAAAGTGTCGTAGATGGCTGTATCGCCGTGAGGATGGTATTTACCCATACAGTCTCCGACAATCCTTGCGATTTTCTTGTAGGACTTATTGTGCATAAGACCCAATTCTTTCATAGAGAATAATACACGTCTGTGGACAGGCTTCAGCCCGTCACGGACATCAGGAAGAGCTCTGGAGACAATGACGCTCATAGCATAATCTAGGAAAGACTCCTTCATCTCGTCTTCGATCAGCTTCTGGACAACCCTATGCTGCCCAGGAGTTTCCTCTACATGCTCTTCATCTGACATTTTGGATCACTAATTTTTTTTCTTGGATTTTGCCTTAGATTTCTTGTTCACTTCTTTTCTTGTCTTCTCTTTTTTCTTTGGCTTTTCTTGGACTTCTTCCAATTCCTCTTCTGCTTCTGCAGGCTCTGTAGTCTCTGGCTCTTCTTGTGTATCTTCCTTTTGCTCCAATTCAGAAATATCTTTGCCCATTGCCTTCAAAAGATGCTTTGCTTTTGCCTTTTTCTTCAATCTTTCTTTCTCAAGCTCAGCCTCTTGTTCATCTATCTCTTGTGAAACATCCTCGTCAGCCTGCTCTGGCTCGCGCACTTCTAGCTTGCTTACCTCGCTGTCAATATCATGCAGCTTGGTGCTGACAGACTTTAATCTTTCATCACGCTCTTTCTGGACTTTTTTTACTTCTTCCTGCTCTTTTGCACGCTCTTCCATGAGCAGTTTTAATTGTTCCTCGCCTTCGAGCACTTCCTGCTCGTCCTTATGGAACTGTTTGAATATCTCTTCTGCCTTTTCCCGGCTGATGTCAAAGTAGTCAAAGAACTTCTGGGTCACTTTCAGCAGTCTTGAACGGCCTTTAGGCTCTTTTGTTATGAAACCCATATCGACCAGTTCCTTGATATGATCGTAAGCTTTTGCTGTTCTTTTCTTGATTACATCACTCTGGATGCATGGCTGTGAATATGCGATTATTGCAAGAGTCTCCATTGTCTGGACATCAAGATCAGTCTCAGAGATCAAATCACGGCAGATAGGGAGATATTTCTCTCTGACATTTATCTTCCAGTAGCTATCGCTGCTGGTTATCATCAGCGCTGAATCCTTTGAATTGTATTCATTCTCCAGCTCCTTGAGCGCTTCTGTTATCTGGCTGATTGGAGCTCTGCAGATTCTAGCGATCTCACTAGCTTCAATCCGTTTTCCTACAGCAAATAGTACAGCCTCAACCTGATTTTTCAGATCCATCTTTAAATTTCACCTTCTCTGATAATTTTAATTTTTGCCCGTCTTCTTCTAGCTCTCCTATCTCAAGCAGGAATTTGACGTATTTTTCAAATGATTCCTTGTCAATGCCGACACGGTCCCATAATTCATCCCTTTCCATTGGGCCGGATCTTAGATGTGACAGTAAATTATACCTTATGATACGAGCCATCCTCTCATTCAGGAGCTTCTTCAATGCATTGCCTTCTTTTGCGATCCTGTCAGTTGTATGAAGCCTCGACTGAAGCTCGTTCAGCCATGCTGAAAAAAAGTCATTGGTGACTCTTATTTCTTTTGGTTCTATGACCTCGATCGAGCTTGGAAGGAAGGTGTAGCAAAAATCCAGCAGTGCGATATGCTTCTTGAAGAGGATCTCCAGCTCTGCGAAAGTGGAGAACAGTTTCTCCTGAGGCTCGACAGGAAAGACCTTGGATTTGACCAGGACTGCATGCTGTGGAGGCATATCTTTTGCCCTATCGACAAGGGCCTGGATGGTCTTCTCTACATGCTCCTTGGGTCCTCCTAGGATCTCGCAGATAACTCTACAGTATAATCCTCCCTTATCTACAAATTCCTGAATCTCCTTTTCATCCATTTTGTCTATTTTCAAGCCTTAGAAAGCCCTAAAACGCCTGATTTAGGCCTTCAAAATCGCCCCTCCTTACCCATTTGTAAAGTCTCGGCCTTTTTAAATCTTTCGGCCTATTTTGGGCTTGATTTTTTGTCTCTCAGCGACGAGAAAAAGTAAAAATTGGAATCCAAATTTTAGATGAAATGAGGCCTTATAAAGGCTGATTTTTCAGTGTTGTGGCTGGGGCTACAGCATCTCTTTAAATCCCCTGTTGTCCATAATACTACTATACCAAAATATTGCGGAGGATGGGAATATGGAAAATGGAGTTGTAGCAAATATTATAGACAAATTTTCTGAAGGAGTTTTTGCAGTAGATCCACTGGAAAGAGTGCATATTGATGAAAAACTAAGAAAATACATAGAAGAACATGATCCACGTTTTGACAAATTCTACCAAGGCGCATCTCATAGAGAGATTGCAGAAGTGGAGCAGACAAGCGCTGAGAGCAAAAGGAAGATTGTTGAAGCGTATGCAATGGCACTATCTTATGCTGAAGGGCCACAATTCACCAGGAGATTGATGACAAAACTAGTAAATAGAGGTTCGAGATCAAGAACTGATGTTGTCAATGTTGTATGCGAAGAAGAGAAAATGACATATCGACCAGAGACACAAAGAAGATCTTCATCATTCTATGCAGCGTGCCTGGGATTGAATCTTTTCTGATTTTTTTATCTTTTCCATATCAAGAGGCTGTTCAGTGCAACAGAGATACCTAGGATGATGTACTGGACAATTGATTTTTCTTTTTCTTCTTCAGCATCTTTTGTTTTTGTCTGGTAAGTCTTCATAGTCGAAACATTCTCCTGTTTTTCTGGAAGGGGATTCTTGACAACTAATGTTTCTGCCTTGGAATTCTCTTCTATTGGTTCTGCAAATATCTCAAGGCTTTTGAAATCCTCTTTTTCGCTGTATCTTGAGAGGACTATGCTGAAGTTGTTCAGGCCAGGCTCAAGGATGACAGAGATGTTCCAGCGTTTCTTGTATTCTGCGTTTATCGGAATTTCTACATCCTCTAGAAGGACCCCATTGTTCAACAGAGCCACATCAAAATTCGCTTCACCAGCCGGATTGTAGAGCATTGCGTAGAGGCTTATGTTTCTCCCCTCTTCAAATATTTTATGCCGGGTGTAAAAGCTCTCGATCTCTGCTTTTTTTGAGACTGTTTTACTTCCACCATCATCCTCTTTTTCTGCTTCATTCTCTTCTTTCCCTTCCTCCGCCTCATCTTCTTTATCTTCATCCTCAAACGCAGAGTTCCTGACAACCACAATAGCAGAATCATAGTTATCTGTCAAATTTGTCTCATTGCAGAAAGAATATACTTGCGCCTTGATAAAGAAAATCTTGTCAGCCTCTTTTATCGAGGGAGTAAAACTTTTTGTTCCTGGAGTTGTCGTGTTCCGTTTTGCGCGGATGATCTCTCCAGACAAATCCTCGATATAATATTCTATCTGGAAATCGTATCCCTTGTCATCATCTTCTTGAGATAGTTCAAGCTCATAGCTTATTTTTTCCTTGTTTTCATACACTTCCTTGTCGAGCAGGATGTCGATTGAGAAATCACAGCCAGCATTTGTTGAATTTGTTGCATTGGTTGTGTTTGCCTGGTTCGTGCTGTTTGTCTCATTCTCGAGAATAGGAATCACAGGAGATTCATTCCCGACAAACTGGTTCTGTGATCCGGGTGTTCCGTGGAGAACCAAGGATTCAACAAACTCTTGGTTATAGTATTCTAGGGAATAACCCTCTGTTCCAGGATCATATGAAACAGAATCAATCATAGAGTTATTTGCATTGTAAAGAACTACTGTCTCTCCAGTGTTTGAAAGAGACCCTGTAAATTCAAAGTCAGCTGAGAAATTGTACCTGTCTGTGAAATCATTGTCCTCGCCATCATCACGGTTCGTGTTTGCAAGGACAAGATAGCC
>JAHWHI010000107.1 GCA_019323355.1 Candidatus Woesearchaeota archaeon
AAAAGGAAATACCATGTATATTGACACTCTTGCTGTCCTTCCAGAATTTTCAGACAAAAAGTTTGATCAAATGCTTCTGCTTTCTTTTCTGTTGAAAGCCAAACAGAAAGGCAAGGAAAAAGTAAAACTCCACACACAAGAGATAAAGAAGATGAAAGACATCGGCGGGAAAGTCCTCTGGTATGAGCACGGTTTCCTTGGCCTTGACTATCCTTACATGGAGCCTTATGCTTATATAGAATTTGACATTGATGAAACAATAGAAATATTAGAGGCTCAGGTCCAGCTTGCGAGAAAATTGCGAAAAGAAGTCGAAACAGAGAGATATGTCGCAGGCTTGCTTGATGACCTGTCTAATCCATTTATTGTTGATATCCATCAAGTTTATGAAGAGACTCTGGAAAAAATCGAAGAACTAAGACTTCTTGGACCAGAAGCAAAAGCTACTGTTCCAAAACTTAAAAAAATAATCCAAAGCGGGGTCGAATATGATCTAGATAAAGATTACAAAAGAAAAAATATAGTATTCGAGGCACTTCGCGCTCTGACATATATCTCCCCTGAAGAAGCGCTTCAGTTCACATATGATGAAATCCGTACCAATTCTGCAAACGCTGACAAATATGCGGGGGATCCTAGATATATCAATGCAGCATATATAAACAATTTCTGGCGATATCAGAAGCTGCTTGATTCTCAAATTTCACTTATTAAAACAACAAAATTATACAGCAAAGAGATGATTCCGATATTCATAGCGATTGAAAGAGGACCATACGAAGAGTCTCTATTTCCTAGAAACGAGGAGATGAAAAAGCTTGCAGCGATGCTCATATATCTTAGTATGGGAGATGAGGCTATCCCGTCTCTGATGAAATACTTTGATCCGGATGATCCTAAAGTACATCCCAGAATCTCAGAAGATGAGGCATTAATCCTGATTGAACAGATAGAATTCGGGCCTAATAAAGAAGCAGCTGTTCCACGAATATTGGAATTGCTGGATGAAAATCGAAAGGTTGGGAAACAGAATGCCTTGCTCCTGGAGATCGTCAAATCGTTTCCAGAGAAATATCGTGAACAGGCATATCCGATCATGATAGATATAATAAATGATCCTGATGCGAGACCGCGGGTTGTTGAGAATACAATACAAGTATTTTTTGATATGGATGAGGAAAAGGCGATACCCGTGCTTATAGATATTCTTATTAAAAGGGATCTTCGTATCTATACTATTAAAAGAGATCCCCGTATCTATAAAAAAATTATCAAAACTTTAGAAAAGATATCAACTAAAAACACAAGACAGTTAGCAAGAGACCGGGCTATTGTACGGCCTTTAGTTCCTGAACTTATGAATTCTATTGCTGAGACCTCTGATACAGAAAGGGGCAATAGTATAGTTCATATGCTTGGAAAGATTTTTGGTGACGAAGTCTTGTCAATCTTTGAAGAAGGTTTGAAGGGTATCTCAGAAGATACAGATTTTAGTTCCTCTGAAAATGTTCTTTATGGTTATCAATACGCCATAGCAAATGTATTAGGATCTGAGTTCTCGCAAACCAAAAGACTTAGTAGTCTTGAGAAACAACTGGATGCAATCTTTGCAGAGAGAGAAGGGATTGACCTTGAAGCCGAAGTGCCGCTGAGTCTAGATCAATTAGAAGACTATCTAAAAGAGGATATAGAAGAAGCTAAAGAAAAAGAACCAGATACAAGAGCAAATGTCGAAGCTGCGGTTTCCTTATTGAAGAAAATAGCAATGCACGATCTTTCCCAAGAGGGAAAAATCCAACCTCTCCAGCATAAAGTCGCAAGGGTTGCAGCGCTCTCATTGCATCAAATCCAAGGAGAGGAGGCAAAACCATTCCTGATAGAAATGTTTGAAATAGCCAGAAAAAAGGATGCTCAACAGATGATCCTTACTCTTACCACCATCTTACGTGATTATGCTGACGATCCAGAAGTATTAGAATTGTTTTCTGATTATCTCGCTAAAAAAATACGATATGAGGCAGTGCGTGAGATAAAGATAGCTATGATGGATACTTTGCATGACAAATATGGAAAAGATGCTGTGCCTTATTTGCTTTATTTGATGTACGATGAAAATCCAATTATAGTTGAGCATGCATTTGACTTATTATCTAGATCAAAGACAGAAATAAAACCTTATGTACGTGAAATTATCGAGAGATATTTCGAGATAACTCAAGATGATAAATTTAGTGAGAATCCAAACTTTGGGAGGATTATTACAAACACAGCTAAAAGATCATTGTACTTTGCAGTAGGGGAGAACGGCAATGACTTGTTCTCTGTTCTAGATGACATTGATGATGAGCTTGAACGAAGCGTCATATTGGATTATGCTGAATATGTTGACTACAACTTTAATGCGGCGCGCCTGGGATATTATGCTGGAGTATTAAAGGAACATACAGTTGATTTAGTCAATCTACCTGTAGCCAAAAGAAAGCAAGAAATAATAAGGATAATAAATGAAGCAGACAAAGAATATCTGGAATTCCAACGAGCTGTTCTATATAATGAGCCTGTCGCGAATTATCCCGCTTACCTTTATTTGTTGAGATCATTGGACAAAGAAGAGTTTGAAGAAGATTGGAGAGATCTCAGAAAAGCTTACATGTTTGCTGGAATAGATTTCAAAGACCTTGGATTCACAGAAGCTGTTGCGCTTGCGTCTGAAAAGATAACCACTTTTGATTTCAAGGAATCTGTAAAATCTTTTGAGTTTAAGACAGATGAGGTCCAGAAAAGCATCCCGTCCCAATTAAATATAAATCTTAGAAATGAATTCCAGGTCATACTTTTGAATAAAGCTGATGTTGATGCTAGAGATATCAGCTCTAAATTAAAAGGGATAGAAAAATTTATTGATAGCGCAATTGCAGAGGAAAATTGGGATTCTATTGAAAAAGAGTTTGGTGTTGAACTATCTCCTGGGATGAGAACACCAGAAAGAAGAGAAACAATAAAGAATCTCATCCGAAATAAGAAAGCAGAGGAATTTACTCCTGAACTTGAAGCCCGGATTGATCAGATGATTACCAACGGTGAATGGGACGCTCTTGAGCAGGAATATGATATTGCCATTTCTCCGGGCATCCGGGCAAAAGATAAAGCAGAAAACATAAAGAAATTGGTGCGAAGGAAATTCGAGCTAACAAAAAAGGAAGAATACGCAATTCTCTACAAAGTATTGGAGAGATTCGGCATGGAAGAGATCGAAGACTTTGTCAATGACCATATGTCAAACAAACGAAAGACAATCTTCCTGACAAAACTGGTAGAAGAAGGCGATATATTCCTCGAAGACGAATTGACAACCCTTGGATTAGGAGAATTTTTTCAGAAACTTAAACGGGATACAAACCTGTGGAAATTAATTATGGAAGTCAAAAATGAGTTTAAATCTTCTGAACAGGTTAAAACAACTAAAACTATAGAACTTGTATTCAAGAAAAAGAATCTTCTTGACCTATGGCAGGGAAAGTTTTCTGGAACTTGCTTTGGAGACTATCCGTATGATATGGCTGTAGAAGACATCCTTGTTGTCAAGATCATTGCTGACGGAGAGCTAAGAGGATCCCTTCTATTCTATAAGCAAGATAACATGCTCATACTCATAGGATTTGATCCGTCACAATCTTTGGTCGCAACTTTGGATCGTGGACAAAGATCAAATTTGATGCATGAAATAATGACCAAAGTCTATGATTTTGTTGAAGAGAATAATTTTGATTTCCTTATCTCTACTCAAGCAGGAGGTCTTTCTAATAGAGGGATGTTTGAGGAAATGATATTATACCATTATGCAACAAAAGATGCGGTGAAAGTAAATCCACGGACTTTCCAACCGCAATACCAGTATACTGTGACTGCCCCTTATATTGCAGAAGCCAGGACTCCTCCGCCAAAGACATTTGAGGAGTTGAGAAAAATATATTCTGGGGAGAGAGAATTTAGAGTGATTGTATTCGGTTCTTATGAAAATGACGTGATCCCAGCTCCTACAGACGCAGATATTGCTGCTGCGATTGGTATATCAAAAGAAGAATATGAAAATCTTCATGAATTCAGAAAACGTGAATTGGTTAACAAATATCTTTCACAGATATCTGATACAAGTTCATATCTGCATGATACAGACACTCTTTTACCTCCTACTACTTTTAATGAACAAATTAAATATTATTTTCCAGACTTAAGCTATGGAGAATACGCAAAAATGTCGATCTGGCAGCTTGGGGAACTGAATAGAAGATTACGTGATATCAAAGAACCGGCAAAAGCCAAAGAACCTGTAATAGGAATCAGAGAGGCAGACTGGGCAACAGATGCAGATAAAATAATGCTGATAGAAGAAGAGACATTCCTGCCTGATGCACAGCAAACTGAAGATGACCTTGAAGAGACATTTTCCTTTGAAGGCGCTGTTGCTTATATCATTGAGGTCGACGGTGAACCTGCTGGTTATATGCTTGGTTCTGCAATGGAGAACTATGAAGGTCTAGAAGATATAGAGGATGATCCTGACTTTGGAAGACGAAACTCACTTTACATGGAATCGACTGCAATAAGACCTCTGTTCCAGAGGATGGGTCTTGGAACAAAAATAAGGATAGAGTTCCTGAAGAAAGCTTTGGAGAAAGGCTATACAAAAGGAAAGAGCCATGCGAATGTTAATTCTGGAATGAGAGACTGGACATTAAAACTTGGCGGAAGAACACTTGTGGAGCACGAAGACTGGCTTGGAGAACCTCATGATTACATGGAGTTTGACATCAAGACAATGTTGGATAAACTTCAACAACCGAAAGAACCTATCAGAGAAGAGCCTCTTGTTATCATAGAAGAACCTGTTGAAGAATCTATTGTGAAGAAAGCAGTATCTATTGAAGAAGGTATATTCGGGCGAGACAGTAGAGTACGAGGTTTCATCAGCACAAGGTCTGCGATTACTGCAGCTGTTACGTTTGCTGTTGCAAGTATTGTGTTTGGTATGGTACTAATATTCACAGAAAGACGAGGAGCTTATGTTCCTATCCCACAAGAAGTTTCCACTATCCGGCAACCAGGCCTTATCGAAGAAGTTCCTGCTGAAAGAGGAATAAAAACACCTGGATTAGAAACAGAAAAAGAACAAAAGGAAGAAGCAGAACCTTCTACTAAACTTGGGCCAAAGCCGCAAAATCCGTTAGGAGAATTTGGAGTCTCAGATGAAGAGTTTGAGCTTCTGCAAAAAAAGATCCAAGCCTTCATTGCCAATTATCAGATCGGTGATTTTAATACTAATTTTATGCCTTTTAGATATAAGGAGATATATTCTGAATTTGATCCCGAATATACTCGGACACACGCAAGTGATAAAATGGAGGAATATGCATTCAGCCAAATAATACCTGTTATCTTCCAAAAAGAATTGAACAGCATCTCTGACAAAAATCTGAATGATCAAATGGAAACTTGTGCTCGATTATATCTTCATGTTGTACATACAAGATATAAATTTACAGAAGATCTAAATGCAAAAAGAATGATGGATGAGCTGATCAGGAACGAGGTGCGAATAAGATTACCCCAATGGCTGGATACATACAGAACAGTGATGCTGCTTGGAACAGATGAAGAATATAAAGCACTCGGCTTTGAAGCTCCAAGAGTTATGGGCGGAAATATCAAGATGCATCTAAGTAATCTTTATTTAAATGGGTTAATGCCAAAAGAAGAGTATGAGGAAGCAAAAGAAACAGTTTTAACTACTATTACTGAATATGTTAAAACAAGAGAAGAAAGTGCGATCAAGAAATCAGTCTCTATTGAAGAAAGTTTAGAGGATATTGTTGAGCAACTGACACCAGAGAATATGTATTTTGTGCAAGGTATGCAGGCCAACACGTATCTGGTTCCGTTTGACGGGCAAAGATTATTTATCAAAAAGCACAAGACAGATTACTGGACAGATCCCGAGAGAAAGAATCTTCCAGTGCATATTGCAGAGAAACTTTCAAGAGAGGCTCTTGTCAGAGAAGCTTTGGTTCTCAGCGAACTGAAAGGCCTGAAGATGGTTCCGCAGTTTGTTTCATTGTTCGTCAGAAAGGATGGGGTTGTTGAACAAGTGGATGATATTGAGAGCCTTCTGAATGCAATGGAGATTTCAGAAGCAGGTGATGATCTTTTCAAAGCAGACTATTTTTTAGCGACTGAGATGATCGAGGGAAGCGGTCCTGGCGGTGCTGCGATGACCTTGCAGGATTATCTGCAAACAGGCGGTACGATCAGCAGGGCGGAATGGCTTGAGATTGCTGAGTTTGTGACAGACGAATTGCATGCAAGGAAAATCTCGCACAATGATATCCACATAGGAAATATTTTAATAAATGAGGAAACAAGAGAATTCTATCTTGCTGACTTTGGAACTGCTGAAAGAAAAACTACAAGCTTTCATATTGATCTTATTAAAATAAATGATCTTGCTTATATTATTGACAGATATAATGCTTGGACTAGGCCTTCATTCAAAGAGATGGCGGCTTTGTTTATGTATAATGTTTATTCAATCGGCCAGAGCGTATTCAGAACAGTTGACCGTGTAAAGAGCTGGTTCAGGATATCTCCGAGAGTAAAAGAAGAACCTGTTGCATTCAGAGAAGAAGTTGTAGAGCCTAGTCTTGAAGTCTTGATTGCAGATCTACATATCCCTGACAAAAGAGATGCTGCTATAACTGCTTTAGGAAGAATGGGTCTAGAAGCTAAAGAAGCAATTCCTATGCTTAATATATTGTATAGAGATGCCAATCTAAAAACTGCTGGCGAAGCTGCGCGAGATATCCAGGATGCTGTTGTCAAAGAAGGCAGCTCTCTTGAAAATCTTGTTGTCAGCGAAAGAACTTCTATAAAAGGTGCGCAGTCAAATACTTACTATGGAGTGTATGGCGGGAAAGGAGTAGTAATCAAAGTGCCAAAATCAGAAATGGAGATACAAGATCTAATTAATTATGACTTAACTAAGGGATTGCTTAAACTTGCAGAAATGTATAGAGATAATGGATGGTATAAAGAAGCATTAGTTATGCAGGATATTGATGAAGCAAATATCCCGGGCATTCCTAAATTAATTGCAATGGATGAAGAGAACAACTTTATTGTAGTAGAAAGAAAACCGGGAATACCGTTATCAAACGCACTGATCGAACATCATATCCCATTAGAAGTTTGGAGAGAATTCAAAGACAGAACAATCCAGGAGATGCACAGAAAAGGTTTTGCCCACAATGATCTACACATGGGAAACATTCTTTATGATCCTGAAACACAGCAGTTCAGCCTTATTGATCTGGGAAGAGCTGTCAATCAGAAAAAAGATCCACTCAATATATTTGGCGGCGCTGTTTTGAATGATGACAAACATATTCAAGAGATAGAACTTGTACTAATTATGCAGGATGAGATACAAGCAAAAGCAAAAGAACTGACAGAAACTTTTGATGTATTTTTTCCTTCTGATGCATGGCGTGTCGCACGACTGATTGTAGAGTATGAATATGCAAAATCCTTGCCCGAAAATGAAATGAAAGGGTTTTTAGAAAAAATCATCTTTAGCAGGTACAAACCATCTATTTATAGTGCTGATTTGATTGGATATTATGATGGTTTAGTAACAGAGATAAGAACTATAATTAACCCTCCCACAGAGTCCATAGATGTTATGATTGTCGGGAACCAGAAAATTATTCCAATATCTGGAGATGCTGTAAGGAATATAGAAGCAGGCTCTGGCGGAAGCGAACTCTTGAAGACTTTGCTGGAGGAAGAAAGGGAACAATTAGAAATGGAGGGATAAATGTAATTCCAAAGTGGATACATAGTTTTTTATCCACGTAAACACTTTATGATTCAAAATGGCAAAAAACAAACCCCGAGCACTTACTTTGCCTAGATTCAATCTTAGGATACCCCCTAAATGGCAAAAACCATTGATGATCATATTAGCTTGTATCCTGATCATCGTCTTTCTGGTTTATTTAATGCCAGAATCAGGCACAACAGACTGTCAGACTGACAGGGCATGCTTTCTTCAGAAAGCTATGAGATGCGAGCCTGCGAAGTTTGAAAATATGGTCGGGACAACACAATTAAGTTATCATGTCAGCAAGGATTGTGTACTTACAAAGACAATAACTAAACTTGGAGAAAAAGAGCCTAATGAAGTGAAATCCTTATTTTTAGGGCTTAGTATGAAATGCGAATAT
>JAHWHI010000108.1 GCA_019323355.1 Candidatus Woesearchaeota archaeon
CCAAAACAGATACTGCACATAGAAGCTCCTGCAGACTACATGGGAGAGATAAGCAAGCTGATCAGCAACAAGAGAGGACAGCTGCTTGAGATGAACCAGGAAGGAGCCTTGGTAGTGGCAAGAGCAAAAATGCCTGTAGGAGAGATGTTCGGGTGGAGCTCTGACCTAAGGTCAGCAACAGGAGGAAGAGGAAACAGCTCTTTAGTTGACCAGATGTTTGAGAAACTGCCAAACGAACTGCAGGACAAGATTGTCAAGCAGATAAGAGAGAGAAAAGGCCTTACAGAATCCCAGTTAGGGGCCTGAAAAGCGCAATCAACGGCAAATCTTGATTTGTCGAGCTTAAGTTTTTCTCCGAAAAACGTAAGCTTTATAAATCAGGCGGGAGTCACAAGGAGTATAATATTACTAAAAAATATGGAGGGGTCATAAATGGCTAAAGAAAAACCACACATGAATCTGGTATTCATCGGACACGTTGACCACGGTAAATCAACAAGCGTAGGTAGACTTATGTTCGACAGCGGAGCTTTACCAGAACAAGAACTGAGAAAACTAAAAGAGAAAGCAGAATCTTTGGGAAAAGGCGGATTTGAGTTCGCTTTCGTCATGGACAACTTGAAAGAAGAGCAGGAAAGAGGCGTCACAATCGACTTGAGCCACAAGAAATTCGACACGCCAAAATACTACTTCACAATAATCGACGCACCAGGTCACAGAGACTTTATCAAGAACATGATAACAGGAGCGTCACAAGCAGATGCAGCAGTATTGGTTGTTGCAACAGAGGGAGTCATGGCTCAGACAAAAGAGCACGCATTCCTTGCAAGAACACTTGGAGTAGGACAGATGATCATAGCAGTAAACAAGCTAGACACTGTAAACTACGACGAAGCAAAGTTCGAGGCAATCAAGAAAGATGTCCAGGCACTTCTGAAAACAGTAGGATACAAAGAAGACCAGGTACAGTTCATACCAATGTCTGCTTACCACGGCGAAAATATTGTAAAGAAAACAGAAAAGATGCCATGGTGGAAAGGACCAACATTGATGGAAGCACTTGACAATCTAGCACTGCCTGATAAACCAACAGACCTTCCATTGAGGCTGCCAATCCAGGATATATATAACATCAAGGGAATCGGCACAGTCCCAGTAGGAAAGATCGAGACAGGCGTAATGAAAGTGGGCGACAAGATCATAATTGTCCCTGGAAGAGAAGGCAAAGGCGTAAGAGGAGAGGTAAAATCCATTGAGATGCACCACTCCGCTGTAAACGAAGCAGGACCAGGAGACAACGTAGGATTCAACGTCAGAGGAATCGGATCCAAAGACGCGGCAAGAGGAGACGTACTAGGAAAAGAAGACAATCCTCCAACAGTTGCCACTGAATTCACAGCGCAGATAGTTGTACTGAACCACCCAACTGTCGTGACCGTAGGATACACACCAGTATTCCACATCCACACAGCACAGATTGCGTGCCAGATCACAGCTATTGAAAAGAAAATCAATCCAGCAACAGGCGAGACACTGCAGGAAAACCCAGACTTCCTAAAGAATGGGGAAGCAGCAATCGTAAAGATAAAGCCTGTACAGCCTATGTGTATTGAGACACAGAAGGAAATTCCACACATGGCTAGATTCGCAGTAAGGGACTCTGGTCAGACAGTTGCAGCTGGAATGTGCATATCATTAGTGAAGAAAGAGATGTAATTCAACCTGAATTACACAATTTTTTTATTTTATTCAATCACCACCGACAGAGAAAATGCAAAAAGCAAGAATAAAACTGGCAAGCATAGATATAGACAAGCTTAATGCTACTTGCGAGTATATCACAGACATAGCAGAAAAAACAGGTGTTGATATCAGAGGACCAATACCTCTGCCTACAAAAAAACTAAAGATCACAACCCGAAAGACTCCATGCGGAAACGGAGCAGAGACCTTTGAGAGGTTTGAGATGCGGGTGCATAAAAGATTAATCGACCTAGGACTTGATGAGAGAGCCTTGAGACTGGTCATGAGAGTGCCAATACCAGAAGGACTTAACATCGAGATTGAGATGGTCGATGCGTAGAAAGACATATAAATATCCTGTCTTAACAAATCATTCTCATGACTGAAACACTAGATGTAGTTGACGAAAAAGACGAAGTCATAGCAACAGCATCCCGCGAGGAGTGCCATGAACAGAAACTAAGGCACAGAGGGGTGCAGGTCTTCATTCTTAATGAAGAAGGAGATTTCTTCATACAAAAAAGAAGCGAAAAAAAAGATGTTTTCCCAGGGCTTTATGAAGGGGGAATCACAGGACACGTTCTTGCAGGAGAGACATACAAAGAAGCTGCTGTAAGAGAGCTTAAAGAAGAGCTGGGAATAGATGTGCATGACAACGACCTGCGGGAGATGTTCAAGTTCAAGATGCTTTTTGAGAACGAGCATGAACTCATCACCGCATATATCCTTGATTACGATGACACAATTAACCTGGACCAAAAAGAAGTTTCATCCGGAGAATTCCTGTCACTTGATGAAGTGCGGCAGAAAATAAAAGATGATGAAAAAGAGTTCACACCTGCGTTCTTGATAGGCTTTGACAAATATATGGAAATAAAAGATATAGTGTAAAAAAAAGAAAAAAAATCAAAGCAGACTAATCGAAATCATAGTCTTCATCTTGGTATTCGTCTTCGTCGTCCCAATCGCTCATAAGGTGCAGTTTCATTTGGGTTCACCTCCACTTATTTCTTCTTTTTAGCAGCTTTCTTCTTAGCCATTTACCTTTCACCTCTTATTATGTTTCTCTTATAATATATAGGAAGAGCTCTAATATGAGTATACAGTGGAGAAATCGATTAATGACAACAAGGTGAAAGAAGTATATAAACTTTTCTAAACGGGAATTTTGCAGAGGATAAATTTGAAAACAGTTAAGTTTATATAAATAAATAAGAATATTCTCATAAGAGGTGATATTATGGACACTCCACTAATCATATTCGCTTTGATTGCAGCTCTTGGCATGGGAATGATGGTGTTTGCTGATTCTGGAATAACTGGCGGGCCGATAACTATTGAAAGAATCACTCCAGAGATGGCAAAGAGGATTGCTTCAACAGCTACAAACCAGCAAAGCCAGCCGCCTGCAG
>JAHWHI010000109.1 GCA_019323355.1 Candidatus Woesearchaeota archaeon
CAGGTACAAAGACATCGAATTAAGGAAATCACTAAAGACAGCAATAAAAAGAAAACACCAAAAAATAGCGCCAGAAGACCTGAAAACATCACAAAGGCAGAGCAGAGGTGCAGTGAATGTAATATATGGGATTGACGCATCTGCATCAATGAAAGGAGACAAGATTGCAACATGCAAGAAAGCAGGAGTAGCCCTTGCCTACAAAGCAATACACGATAAAGACAAAGTGGGATTGATCGTGTTTGGCAAAGATGTAAAAGACTTTGTAGAGCCGACAGATGATTTCGGATTCTTGCTGAATAAAATAACCAGAGTCAAAGCATCAAGACAGACAGATTTTATAGAACTGATCAAAAAATCAATTGAGTTATTTCCAGCAGGAGATGTCACAAACCATCTCGTAATACTTACAGATGCACTGCCAACAGTAGGCAAAGCGCCTGAAGAGGAGACACTAGAGGCAGTATCTGCAGCAAGAGCAGCAGGAATAACCATATCTGTGATAGGCATAAAACTAGATGAAAAAGGGGAAGCATTTGCCAAACAGATAGCAGATTTAGGAGAAGGAAGATTTTATGTAGTAAGAGACCTGAAGAGATTAGATAAACTTGTTTTAGAGGATTATTATAGTGTGAGATAGAAATGTTTAAATACTAAATAAAGACTAAATTCAAACGAGGTGAAATCATGGCATATAAATCTGATCTGCTTTGCGAAGTAGAAAATGTGAATCTTTATCAAGAAGGAAAAGAATGGGCGGTGATTGTAACATACAAGAATCCTTCCAAAAAATTAGGCGTTTATAAGAAAAAGCAAATAATCATCCCTGCAAATGATGAGAAAGCTGCAAAAGCAATATTTGCGCAGTTTCCTGCAGGCACAGCATTTACGTTATCAGTAAAAATCGGTTAAATTTTTAATATTTTTATTGTATTTTTCTTATATTATATGCAGAAACATTTAAATAATCAAATAATACCATTAAACCAAAAGAGGTAAATGATGGTATTAGAACAGTTATATCCAGTAGATTTCTTAAAAGAGAATCCTAAATATGCTTTCATATTAAGCCTTGCCTTGACTGTATTCGGTGTCTTCTTTGCGATGGTGGTGTTTCCAAATGATCCTGCCTTGGTAATTGTCGCGATGGCATCAACCCTGCTCATACCATCCTTATATCAATTCACTGTTTTTGAAGAAGAACTGCATGGAAAAGTCGCAGAAGCAATAGACTATAAAGATTACATAATGGAATGGATCAATTCAAATAAAAAATTATTCATGGTGTATATGTACATGTTCTTCGGAGCATTCTTTGTATTTGCATTCTTCTCAATGTTCCTGCCAAGGCTTGCAGCAAACCAATTATTCAGGCAGCAGCTGGCAGTCTTGACAGGAGGAGCATCATTCCAATTAAGCCTTTTCTGGAGCCTACTAACACACAACTTCCAGGTATTGATGCTCTGTTTCATAGTATCATTAATAGCAGGAAACGGCTCAATATATCTTATCATATGGAACGCATCTGTATGGGGAACAATATTCGGCAACCTGGCAAAAACAACTGCAATGAACCTCAGCGGGAGCACAGCAATATTATTCCTGCTGATAATGCTCAGCGTATTTCCCCATGTCTTCCTGGAGATGGCAAGCTATGTGATAGCAGTCATGTCAGGAACAGTATTATCCAACGCAATAGCAAGAGAGAAACTGGCATCCGCAAGATTCGGCAAGATACTTGTACTAAACATGATTGTCCTTGCAACAGCGCTGTTAGTACTAGTGATTGCAGTAGCAGTAGAGACGTACGTCCTTAACAACTTCACAACATACCAGACAATAATACAGCTAAGCTTCGGGGTTTAGCAATGAAAATTCTAGCTTTTGTAGATCTACACTCAAGACACGGCTCACCAGAATATGTTGATTTCTATCAAAGCATGAAATACATAAAAAACCTCAAAGAACAGGTCAAAAAACATAAGCCAGACGTGATAGTCTGCGCAGGAGACGTGTCTTTGTTTGAGAACCATATAGACGAGCTGCTAAAGAGAATAAGCAGCATAGGCAAGAAAATACTAGTGATCCCAGGCAACCATGAGACTGGCAGCGTGATAAGAAAAATCTGCTCGCACCATGAGAGCCTGACATACATAGACAAAAAAGCAGTAAAGATGGGAGATTATGTCTTTTTGGGATTCTCAGGAGAGGGCTTCCTAAGAAGAGATACTGAAATGGAGAGATTCATAAAGACAATAAAACCAAAAATAAAAGGCAAGAAAGTTGTCCTAGTCACGCATGCACCCCCATACAACACAAAACTAGACAAGATAGGCAGAGAACACTGCGGCAACAGGACAATATCAAATTTCATCAAGGCAAACAAGAACATAGTCCTGGAAATCTGCGGGCACATACATGAAAATGCAGGCAAAAAAGATAAACTAAACAATGCAATTCTAATAAATCCAGGACCGAAAGGAAAAATAATAGAAATATGAAAGAGACAAATAACCAAAGACTGCTTATACATCAAGGAATACTCTGGTCAATATATTACGGCCTGACAAGCGCATTCCTGATAGCATTCGCATTGGCATTAGGAGCATCAAACACTGTTATGGGAATAGCAGGAGCACTTCCGTATCTTGCAGCAATCCTTGCGCAAGTTCCTGGAGCAAAACTAGTGGAAGTATATTCAAGACTGCATATCAACATAATACTCACCTTCACATCAAGGCTGCTATGGATCCCTATAATAGTCATCCCATTTTTCTTCAAGGCACACCCTCTGATAACATTACTTGTTTATTTTTTCCTTGTCCAATTCACAGAATGGATAACAAACCCTGCGTGGGTGTCACTTGCAGGGGAATTTGTTCCAATAAAGCATAGAGGAAAATACTTCGCAAAAAGAAACATGCTCATGGGAGTATTTGGAATGACTGTGAGTGTGATAGGCGCAGCATACCTGGACCTATTCCCAAAAACAAGCTATACCGGCTTTTCAACAATGTTCCTTGTAGGTATGCTATTCGGCCTATGGTCATCTTACCTGTATGCAAAGATGAAAGAGAAGCCATACCAGGACCAGAAGCACCATAAGATAATAGAGTTCTTTGAAATCAAAGGAGAGTTCAAGAAGCTTGTGGGCATAATCATGTTCTTCAATTTTGCATTCATGATATCCTCCCCTTTCTTCATAGTATACATGCTGAAAAACCTAGAGATGAGCTATACCCTTGTAATGGTATCATTCGCAGTAGGAGGCATTGCAAAGATATTCTCACAGCCGCACTGGGGAAGGGTATCTGATAAAATAGGTGATAAGCCAGTCGCAATCGTCAGCATATTTGGGACAGCATTAGTGCCATTCTTATTCTTATTTGCAACAAAAGAAGCGATATGGATGGTGTATGTCGCGCAAATAGTCTCTGGAATAGTGTGGGCAGGAGTAGACCTCAGTGTTTTCAATCTCGTACTAGACTTCTCACACCAGCACAGGACTGTAAAAGTGGCAAAATATGTGATGCTAACATCCATACCATTAATCTTAGCACCAATAGCGGGCGGCCTGATAGCAGACAAGCTTGTATTCATCTTATCTGGAATAC
>JAHWHI010000021.1 GCA_019323355.1 Candidatus Woesearchaeota archaeon
AGAAATCGTGAGCATTATAAGGATCGAGATCAAGGACATGTAATTAACATCCCAGACACTTATGTCTAACCTTAAATTGCTTATCATTGTCCAGAAATCAAAACCAACATAATAACTATCAATGAAGAACTGGACATAGGGCTTGAATGTATAGTATGCTGTGGCAACAACCATTGTGACTGCCAGCACACCAGAGATAAGCACCATTGGAAGCATGAATGTGCCAAAATCACCATATTTCTTGTTGAAGAGCATTGATTTGTGCTGGATTGTCGTCAGCAGGGTTCCTTTGAGCCATCTGTTCCTCTGGCGATAATAACCTTTCAGATCTTCAGGAGCAGCTGTATATGCATCAACATCCAGAAGCTGGACAACCTTATAATGATGTTTTTGGAGACGATATGTCATCTCCATATCTTCAACAATATTTGTCTCGTCAAAACCTCCAAGTTTCCGGACCACGTCTGTCCTATATACACTGAAAGCACCCGGGACAACATGGACACAGTCAATCTGGCCCATAAGTTTCTTGTAGAACATGTTAATCAGATATTCTGCGAACTGCACTTTCTGGATAAATGATTTTGGCTTTCTTACTTTCATGCAAGGAAGTACTGCAGCAACATTCTCGTCTGTGAAGTGTGCCAATAATCTTTTCAGTGCTGGCGGAGCCACTGAGGAATCAGCATCAAAGCAAACTAGAAACTCTCCTTTCGAATGCTTTAAGCCATAGTTCATAGGCGCTGCCTTTCCTTTGCCTTTCTCTTTTACCTTGTTAAGAAGCTTGATGTCTGTATCTGGATTTTTTCTGATGATCTCCTCAACAATCTCCTGTGTCTTGTCTGTGCTGCCATCGTTTATGACAATAATTTCGTATTTGTCCCTTGGATATGTAAGCTTGATCGAGGATTCTAATGTTTTTGCGACCTTTTTCTCTTCGTTCCAGACAGGAATCAGGATCGAGACAAAAGGGATCCGTTTCAGCTTTGCCTTTTTTTCCTTTGTAATGCCCTGATCAACAAGGACGAGAAACCAAAATACTACAAAATACAATGAAATCACGTAAACTCCCCAAATGAAGCTTTCTGGTAATCCTGCCATACTCCAATTTTTTGGAATTGCTTATATAAATATTTCGGTCAGCCGCTTATAAAGCGCCAAATCTCGATACCGCCCTTATTATAGATATTCTCAAAATGAGTTTTGCTAGGGAGAAGGAACAGAAGTCCCTGGTCAGGACTGGACCAGACTTTGCCAGATTTCATAGAACTATCAATCCATATATATTCTATGTTATATTTATCCAATAGTTCAGAGGTCTGCTTTAGATTTTTAGACTGGAATATCTCCTCTGAGATCTTTGGTTTTGGGTCAAAGATTGTTGTGAACGGAGTATTATCAGTATAATATTCTATCCAGAATGAATATTCTGGCATTGTCAATATAATACTTCCATGTCCGCCTTCAAAAGCTTGGAAGGATTCGAGCATTGCAGAATTTGGCATTGACTCTGCTTCACGATCTGCAAAAGATACTGCAGAGAACAAGAATGAGCAGATCAAAGCGATTATTGCGAGAAGCCCGATAAATTTGATATCCCATTTTCTTTTTGCCAATGCATGAAACGCATGTGATGCAAAGAATACTATGAGAATGTTCAGATAGATAATAAAGAAGATATATTTTGTCGAGAGCAGGAACAGGGCAATGCCTGCGAAATAAAGGATTATGAATTTAAATTTGTATTTCCAGGACATCAAGAAGCCAAAAATTGCCAATATCAGCATTGTAATCCCAACACCAATATGCGCTCCAAACTCAAGGATGAAATCTTTCAAAAAATAGCTTGATATCGAACCGTTCAACGGCACCAGGAGCGGATTCAAATATATCAGTTGGTAAAAGATATAGCCAAGGACTGCTGCAGAAGCGATTGCAGAATAATTTTTTTTCTTCTTTAGTGTCAGGCAGTAAGTAAGCAAGAACATCGGTGTTACTATGGCAATAACTCCGAAAAGTGCTGTTGAAATAAAGACCAATGTTCCAAAGATATGATAGATCGGCTTTTTCTGCTGGAACAGGTAGAAACCGAGCAAGATAAGGAACAGTAATATTGAGTGGGGAGTAAAATAATTGCAGATGTAGATAAAAGGTATTGAAAATAACAATAAGAATAACAAGATGAAAGTATAATTAATCGTGAATTTCAATTTTCTCAAGTTAAGATAGATCAATAACAATATCCCGGCCCCTAGCAGTAATGGCAGTATCTTGAATAACATAGGGTCAAGAGAATATTTTAGCATGTAATAATATGGCAGTGAGCCTGGAATGATCCCTGTCTTTAGTCTGAGAATTGTCGGAGACAAAAGCACAAGCACTGCAAAAACAAACAGGATTATTTTGTTCTTATAGATTATGTCTTTCATTTTTTTCTTTTTGTGACTGTTCCACACTTAAGTTCAAATATTTTTACTTTTTCGTCATACACCAGATCAAAACATGTAGGAGTCAGATATTTTATCTGCATGTCTTCTGGCTGCAATATATGGGTGACATCATACTGGTCAAGTAGCTCTATAGCTTTGATCTCTACAGGCGTGTTATAGATCTCCTCGATATCTATCAATCTTTGCTCTGGCATAGGCGCCATAAGAAAGTCCATATCAACAACATTAGCTATCTGATTATTGTATGTTATCAAGTAGCCATATTTCAAAGGAGCGAGAAGGACTGCTCCTTTTCCTTCATTGATATTGAGCCAGTTGATAGCCTCTATTGAATCCGAGTCAATTGTTTCTGTTCCAGCTGCAAATATTACACTAGGAATCAATGATGTGAGTAGGAATAAAACAATGAATACAACTATGAAGAATGGGGCGAGCTTGTCGATCTTTGTCTTGTATATGTAATCAAGCGAGATCTTGAAAAATAAGCTGAAAAGCAGTATGAGCACAATTCCCAGGACAGAAAGCCCCAGGTTTAGGGTTATGAGTTTTAGCCAAAGCAATACAGCAACTGAGATCGCGAGAGATGTCAACAGATAAACGTCTTTTCTTTTTTCCCTAAACATATATTTGTATAAGATATAACATCCTAGTAGAAGGGGAACTATTCCAATCCCAGATATTGCCCTAAGAAGAGTTATATCTTTGAAATATCTGCTTAGTACTGATGGCGGAATATTCTGCCATATCAAGCCAGGACCATGCGCCAAAAATGCACTTTTGTATACCAGAAGAGATATCCACAAAGTTATGAAGATAAAGAACAAGACTAGTTCAAGAGTTCGGGCCTTATACTGAAATTTCTCTAGATATGCAAGAAGAGTGTAGATGATGAATGCCAGTATCAAAATCAAAGAAGAAAGATCGACCAATGGCAATAAAAACGTAAGGACCACAAAAAGGATCACAAAACTTTTCTGATGCTGACGCATGAAAGCATACAACGCAAGGAACATCAAGGGTATCTGCAATGAATGCGAAGAGACTGTGTTCAATGTGCTTGTGATATAGATCGGGATAAATCCAGAGATTCCAGCTGTGAACAGGGATGCACCTGTGCTTTTTGTGATATATTTTGAGATGAGATAAACTATGAAGATTAGTGATGCTGCGAAAAGGTTAGGAAGGATTTTTCCAATCAAAGCAATAGGAAAAAAATATGAAAGACCTGCCAAGATATAGTGAAATACTGGAAGAAAAATGAATGTTCTTCCCCCATAGCTAAGAGTATCATGAAATATCGGCCTGCCTGTCTCGCTGATCGCTTTTATCTGACGCAGATCGAAATAAGCATCTGGAGAAAAACTTTCTGCCTGAAATGCAAAATAAAGCCGAAATGCTAGCACTGCTAAGAAAATCAGAATCAACAAAAAAGCAATAGTCCCCCTTCTGAGTTTCATTATCACCTATCAGGTGGTCTGAAGCCTATTTAAAGCTTGTCCTCTAGCTTGGAATTTTTCTAAGTCAAAAAGAGAAAATCTTTTTAACTGGCAAATCTTTATTGATAGTATGGGGAGAATAAGCGCGGGCACTTCAGTAATGGATGATTTTCTTGGAGGTTATGAGACAGACATAATCACAACAATATACGGGCCTTCTGCTTCTGGAAAGACAAACTTATGCCTACTGGCTGCAATACGGGCTGCAAAAAACAAGAAAGTCATCTATGTTGATACAGAGGGAGGTTTTAGTGTCGAGCGTGTGAAACAGATAACAAATGAATATGAACGAGTACTCCGGAATATCCATGTATTAAGACCAACAACATTTGAAGAACAGACAAAAGCAATGAATAAGCTCAGGAAAATGATCGATAACAAGATAGGTCTGATTGTCATTGATACTATCTCAATGCTCTACAGGCTTGAACTTGGAGGGGATGGAGAAGATGTATATGATATCAACCGAGCAATGGGAAGGCAGATCGCAATGCTCTCTGAGATCGCACGCAAGAAAGATATTCCTGTCCTGTGCAGCAACCAGGTATATGCTGATTTTGAGAACAAGGATAAGGTCAATATGGTCGGAGGAGATTTACTGAAGTATGGAAGCAAATGCCTGATCGAACTGCAGAAGACTCCTGGAGGAAATTGCAGGGCCATAATCAAGAAACACAGGAGCATGCCTGTTGAAAAAGAAGTATTGTTCAAGATCGTTGAAAAAGGGATAGAAAAAACAAAAGAAGGAAAAGGATTTCGCTTCTTCTAGTCTTCTAAAAATTCATTCATCTGCTTGTCTATTGCGTCCTGTCCTCTTGCTTTAAGATATTCGTTTGCAAGCAGGAAAAAAACTAAGCCTAAAGCCTGTCTTCCTTTGTTATTGCACGGAATTACCATATCGAGATTGTTAGACTCGTTGTTTGTGTCACAAAGACCGATTATTGCAAGACCTGCTTTCTTCGCGTCCTTGACAGCGTTACGGTCTGGCCAAGCGTCTGTGACAAGCATTATCTTTGCCTCTGTGAAGGTTTCGAGACCCGGGTTTGTTAAAACACCTGGGGGGTATCTTCCTGCAAAGACCTTTGCTCCTGTTAAATCACCGAACATCCTTACTGGCTTCCAGCCGTTTTCCCTCCTCGAGACAACCATTATGTCCTCTGGGGCGTAGTAGCTTAACAGGTTTATGGCCATC
>JAHWHI010000110.1 GCA_019323355.1 Candidatus Woesearchaeota archaeon
TCATATTTATGGTTCTAGCATGTCTTTTCTTTTTTGGGAAACTTGGATTAATGTTCTGCGGAGCGTACATGAATACTGCTGAAGAGTTCTCGATGATTGGACCAAGCCATACTAGCAATCCGTCTTCTTCATCATACGCTGACAGATGAGTTGGATCAAGAACATAGATAGATTCGTAATTGGTTAGTGTGAGATGTTCTTCTATCTCGTCCCTCCAGTCGCCGAAGACACTGATATTATTGTTTTCAACGTAGGGTCGGATATTTCTCTTTAGCCTTGCTCTCAGTTTCGGATCTTTTTCATGAAGGAAAGCTTCATGCACTAAGATTTCGCTTCTCAACATGTTCAGAACTCTTATTGCAGAACCATCACGCAACTCCCTTCTTCCATTCTCACGATATCTTCCTGCTCCAGAGTGAAGTTCGAAATAATGTACATACCGTGGATTTCTTTCAATCAGAAGTCGGGTCAGATTTTCAAGATTAGAGTGTTTGACCTCATCTGAAAGGTTGTTGGATTTATACCCTTGGGTTCCCATTGAAAAAGGAAAAAATCAGGTAATATATAAAAGTTGTCTGTTCTGCCACTGCAAGTGTTTATTAGGCATCCTGGCGTATATATATATATATGGATCCCGAACTATTTGAAAAAGCGCTAGAGGAAACAGAGAGAGAGCTAGCAGAAGAGCTTGAAGAAGAAAAGCAATGGGGCTTTCTTGAGAAACTAGCTTTTGGAATAAAATCTGCAGTTGTTGGTGCTGCTGGAATGGCAGGAATCTTTTTCTATATGTCTGCTAATGATTATTTTGGGACACACGAACGAATTGAAGAAGCTAAAGAAGAAGCTGTACGAACAATAGAGATCAGAGAGGAATATGTACTAGAAAGCCAGAGAGATATTCTTGATGAACAGGAAAGGATCCTAGAAAATCAAGAGGAACTGAAGAATAAACAAAGAGAAGTTCAGGATCAGGAATGGCAGCTTAAAGAAAGAGAGATCTTTATTAATGGTGAAAAGCGAAAAGTTGAAAGAGGAAAAATTTCGCTTGAATCTGAACAGAGCAGATTGGAAAGAGAACGTTTGTACATTGAATTTGAAAGAGATTCTCTGGAAAGCAGAAGGAGAATACTTGATTCTGAAAAAAGTCTTTTGGAAACCAGAGAAGAATTTCTTGACAAGAAAGAAGAAGTGTTATCAGAATTAGATAAAAAAGTTGCCCAAAAAGTTCTTGAGAGCGCTGACCACTGTCTTGCATTCACTTTATTTTTCGACCATAACAGGAATTATGTAATAGACGATCTAGATTCCAAGATTAGCGAGAGATTTCTTGGAGGGATAAGTGTCCTATCAGACAGATATCTTTCATCAGTGAGATATGTGCACAATCCAACTGTCCTGAAAAAACTGGAACAGTATGGTGTGACAGGGCCTGTGCTTTCGATCAATGACGAGACTGTTTTGATCTATGACAAAGAAGAGATCAAGAAAGTAATAACAAATGTGCCAGAGGAATCATTGTATGACTTTGAATTCAGCCCACAGGGAAAAGAAGGGATCGAAGAGATCCTGTCGAACAGAAAGTCAAGAGAAGTCTCTCCAGTAAGCATGTTTGACGAAGAGAAATTAGGCGGATCTGGATTTGTACTGGGAAATAATTATATCGCAACTGCGTACCACGTGGTCGATGGTATGCAGGACGAGTTCACAATCACATTCGAGGACGGAAAGAAGATAAAAACATCAAAGAAATCTATGATCGCATATTCAGAAGAGTTTGATATTGCTGTTCTGCGTGTTGAATTCGGCGGCTATGATCCTGTTGTCCTGCGAGAAGACATTGGAGTAGGGCATCTGACAACACTGAAAAGAGCTCCGACAAATATAAACTATAAAAAAGGAGAGACCGCGCGGGGACACATTTATTGCAATGAATCAGTTACATTCAGCTCTTTGCTGAATTCAGAGAATATCAATGATCTTCCTGTGGTAAGAGGAGCTGACAGTTATATAACAACTATCGAAGCGTTTCCAGGAGACTCTGGCTCTCCAATCGTAGACTTTGGAGGAGATGTTGTAGGTGTTACAAGTGGAGTCTACAATAACAAGAAAGGTTCCACAGCAATAATCAAGACAAAATATCTTAGAAGACTTCTTGAGCAGTATGAGAAGAAGTGTGAATGATTATTCTGCTTTCTTTGCTTCTTTTTTAGCAACTTCCTGTAGTTTCTTATAGTATTTGTTTGTCTTTAGCAAGGATCTATGCGTCCCTTCTCCAACAATCTTTCCGTCGTGCATTACAAGAATCCTGTCGAATAGGTATACTGAAGAGATTCTATGTGTGATTGCAATCAATGTTATATTCTTTGACAGCCTGTGAAGTGCTTCGTGCACTAATTTCTCTGTCATGACATCCAAATTGGAAGTCGCTTCATCCAAAACAACTATTTTTGGATCCGCCAGAAGAGCACGCGCAATACATAACCTTTGCTTTTCTCCGCCACTGATCTTGACACCGCTTGGTCCGACGCGTGTTCTCAATCCTTTTGGAAGATTCTTGACAAACTCCCAGGATGCAGCCTCTTTCAAAGCTTGGATTACTTCTCTTCTTGTTACTTTGTGCCTTGTAGTCAATTGAAGATTCTCATACACTGTTGTATCTATCAACTGATTGTCTTGAGGCACAATCTTTATCATGTCATAAAGATCGTCTGATTTTATTTGGTTTATATTAACATCTCCGATATTTATTGTTCCATACTTTGGCAGATATAATCTTAACAGAAGCTTTGCGAGAGTAGATTTTCCAGAGCCAGAAAGTCCGACTATTGCTATTTTCTCTCCCCTCTTTACTTTGAAGGACACATTCTTCAATGCAGGAATTTTCTTTGAAGGATATATAAAAGTCACTCCTGAAAATATTAGTTCTTTCCATTTTTTTGGAACTTTTGGGTCTTTTGGCTCTACAATCTTAGGTTTATTTTCATAGATCAAGGACATACGATACATTCCAGTCCGTTTCGCAATAAGTTCCATGTAGATGCCCCAAAGTGCCATTGCATTTCGGGTGAATTTTGTAAAGAAACCAAAGACCATTACTGCGATACCAATGCTCATAGAACCATCCATGACAAGAACTGCGATGTAGAACAAGGAACCTACCGTAGAAAGCTCCAGGATCAGTTTTGATATTGCAACTGTCTGTCTTTCGTAACTTCTTGAGACTTTTTCCTGCTCCACAACTCCCATATAGGATTTATCAAGTATTCCTAGCAGTTTGTTCTTGATGTTCAGGAATTTGACAATCTGAATGTGCATGAAGAAATCAAATACTTTTGAGTAAACTTTTTCAGCTATTCCATATACAAGATTTTCTTTTTCAACCAGCCTGTTTCCAGCATAGACCGAGTACCAATAAAATATTACTGCCACAAACAATGCAAAAATTCCTAGAACCCAATTGATAGCAAACAAGAATACACCTGAGAATATCATGCTGAAAGCCTGCACAAGAGCTTGTGAATACAACCTTCGTATCAGATCAGATACGTTCCTTGCGCCTGTTGCTATCTTTTGGAACAATTGTCCCAAAGCATGCGTCTCATAGAATTCATAATCTAATGAAAACAAATAATTGAAGGTCTTGATCCTTGCCTGGTTCGCAACATATGCTGCAAGGATCTTTGCTTTGTAGACTGTGAAATTATGCACTATCTGATAGAATAGATGGCTGATGACAGTCAAGATCAGGAAAAAATATATTTGGTCATATTTCTGGATTGTCAGATCATCAATTATCCTTCCATACAGATATGTAGGAGCCATTGAAACCAAGGAGACTATTATCAAAATAATCAGATAGAAAATCAATCTGCCCCTATACCCTTCGGCATAGTTCCAAACATCTCTGAAGACCTTCCTAAAGGGATACTTCTTCCCAATCCAGCTCTCTTTTTTCCTGCCCCCAGTTCTCATCTATCCTATTTTCAGACCTATCCGTATTTAAATCTTTGCTGTAATCATTTAGAGAGAAAAAGCTTATAAATCGGGATATCTGCCTATATTCTCATGTACTTCAAAAAGAGGCTAGGCACATTACATGAGAAAGGCAAGGTGTTTGCATGGATAGCCCTGACAATGGCTCTGGGCAATGCAGCGTTCTGGACTATTTTTCCGCTTGTTGTTGAAGACATTATCCAATCAGAAGTCATGGTTGGTATCTTCTTCACAGTCATATCATTGATCATACTTGTTGTGTCTTTACTAAGCTCTGTTGTGCTGAGGAGAGTGTCACGTGTCTATCTGACAAAACTATCTTTCTTATGCTGTGCAGGACTTTTGTTTCTTTTCATCTTTGCAAATGCAATAATGGACCTATATTATATTGAAGTGCTGCGGTCGTTGTTTGCTTTATTCGCCGGAATCACGCTTTCATTGTATGTAAGAGATTACGCATCAAAAGGAACACTCGGAAAAGCAGAAGGTAGATATTACCTGTATGCAAATGTAGGATGGCTTATCGGCCCTCTTATAGGCGGTGTTCTTGGACAATATGTGTCGCGTGATGCAGTATTCATCTTCAGCAGTATCCTTTATGTTGTGAGTTTTGTTATTTTCCATTTCAGGCAGAGAAAAGAGGGGGACCTTATCAAGCATGTGAGAGAGACTGCGACCCTGAAAGAGATCATTGCCAGGAACCTGCGCGATTATTTCAAGCAGAAAGCATTGTGGAAAGTATTCGCAATCGGACTAGGGCTAAGTTTCTGGTGGGCGATACATTGTATCTATATTCCATTGTATATCATGGAGCAGGGTTTCGGAGATGTGACAGTAGGTATTGTTCTTGCAGGAAGCATCATTCCATTGATTTTGCTGGAGAAGAAAATCGGAAGCCTTGCTGACAAGCATGGATTAAGAAAGTATCTCACAATAGGATTCCTTATCATAGGCGCAGGCACTATATTATTCCAGGTCGTGCCAGTTGTTACGATCATACTCTTCCTTATGGCTGCTGTCAATGTAGGTGCTGCATTTGTCGAACCTTTGCAGGAAACCTACCTGTTCAGTGTTGTCAAGAGAAAGGACGAGGAAAGGTTCTATGGAATATTCAATATGTCTGATCCTGTCGCGAATGTCATCGCGCCATTGGTCGCTGCAGGATTCTTCTTTTTATGGGGATACCCAGGACTATGGTTTGGTGTTGCTGGTGTGATGCTGATGTTCATGCTTATTTCACTGACAGTAAAGAGGTAAGATGCTAGACGAACTGATAAAAGAATTAAAAAAATACGCCCGGTCACAGGATGTTGAGCAGTTGGGCAGATTCTTCAAAACCGGAAAAGGGGAATATGGGGAAGGAGATTCTTTCATCGGCGTAAGGGTGCCGGATATGCGGACAGTTGCAAAAGGTTTCATGGATATGTCCTATGAATACCTGCAGAAACTTCTTCAGGACAAGGTGCACGAATACAGGCAGATAGCACTTATAATTTTAGTCAATAAATTCAAGAAGGTCGGAGAGGAAGAACAGAAAAAAATATTTGATTTCTATCTTAAACATACAAAGTTCATCAACAACTGGGATTTGGTAGATCTGTCTGCGCCGACGATTGTCGGAGGATATCTGCTTGACAAGAAAAGAGATATATTGTATAAGCTGGCAAAATCAAGAAATTTATGGGAGAAAAGGATCGCTATAATCGCGACAGCTGCATTCATTGCAAAGAAGCAGTACAAAGATACACTGAAGATTTCAGAGATATTATTGAAGGACAATCACGACCTTATCCATAAGGCTGTCGGGTGGATGCTGCGAGAAGTAGGAAAGAAAGACCAGAAAGTCCTTGAAGGATTCTTGAAGAAATATCACAAACAAATGCCAAGGACAATGCTTCGTTATGCTATCGAGAAGCTTGATGAGAAAAAAAGAAAGTTCTATATGAAGAAATAA
>JAHWHI010000111.1 GCA_019323355.1 Candidatus Woesearchaeota archaeon
AAATATGATTTCTGGGACACTGATAACATCTATCTGCGGGATAACCGAATTGATGAATCACTTGATGAATTTTTTGAAAGAACACATAAAGGATATAATATCGAGACGCAAGAGTTCATGCCGAAATATGCTAATCTATATGAACCGAACTCTCTGGTTGACATCTACATTCTTTTCAATCAAGACCTGAGAGAGAGTGATCTTAGTGATTTCTTTATTCCAAGATCAACTCCTTATGGAATGGAGAGCAGGACACTTAATATTTTAGGAACAAGTGTAGTGAAGAAAGTCACTGTCAAGACAACCAGTGTAGGAAGACTGCCTTTTGTGAACCTTGGAAAGATTGACATTCGACAATTGTATTCCGACATAGATTTAATCGGCAAGGGAAGGACCCATGATTATTCAAGCGAGATTGATAACATCTTAAGATCTGATCCATTGAGCAGACTGAGAACTCCTGTCAGGTTTGATATATTTGTTGATGCGAACCGTGATCTCCACTGGAGCTGGATCGGAGATTTGTATCAGTCTAATATTGTCAGTCGCGGATGGTTAAGGGAGGAGCCAGATGCTTTCCTTTACGGACCTGTGCCTGGATTTACAGTAAGATATAATCCTGCAAAACTGAGAAGTACGTGCTGTCTATGTGAAAAAGGGATTTACTCTGTTGTGAATGTATTTGATGTTTATGAATGTGATGAATATTGTGGTATGTTAGACCAAGAAAGTTTTGGATGGTATGACGGAAAATGTGCAGATGCTGGTCTTGATGTGACACGGCCAGAAGTGAAGGCAAAGCCTATAATCGATCTTGAAGGGCTGCAATTTTATACTATTGAGCTGAAATCTGATCTATCTGTTCCATCTATGATGGCTGGCACAATGGGTTCCAAAATCAAACCTGCGCCAACACATGAAGTAATCGCTTTCAGTGATGAGACCTCTCTGGTCATGGACCAGCCTTTGCGGTCAAAGGACGGTGAAATATTTAACATTATTCCGGATATAATGGATTACAATCCGATCAACAACCAACTTCTTGTGATAACAAGATATGGAGAAGTCTTTGTTATTGAGATAAAACGAGGACCTAATAATACTGTATATGGAAACCAGATATATTATCTTGAACGTATCTGGGATTCAAAGATTGCTCCTCAAGGTCAGAGATCTTTCAATTCCCTTCCTACTGAAGCTGTAATGCTTGACAACGGACGGATCATTCTCAAAGATTCGCAGAATGAAGATTACACTCTGATCTTCAAGGCAAGGACAAAGCCTATCGACGTGACAACTGACGAAGCGCTTACTGGAATCAAGTTCACCACTAAAGAATTTGAAGCAGCTATAGATGCACGAGTCAAACGCCTAGTCATTGAAGAATCTGGCAATGTCAAAAGATTTACTGATGAAACCGGAATCATGTTTGATTTTGTTCCTAAGCAGATTGATTATAATCCTCAGAATAATATCCTTGGAGTGCTGACAACTCTTGATTATATCTATATAATCCAGGTTCAGAAGAATGAATTTGGAGAGACTGTCGGAGAAGTACTTCAGGAAATAAGAAATGTCCGAGAGCGAGGGCTGCAGTTTGAAGAAGATATGACTTTCCAGGGAAGTCCTACAGCAATCGATATACAGAATTCCGGGGATGTGCTTGTCTATGATGAACAAGGAATCGGTTTCCAGATGTATCTTGAGAGAGATATCTTCACTGACTTTGACATGCCTTATGATGCAGTACTGCTGAGAGGCATGCACTTTGGAGAGCGGCCTGAAGTTGTCGGAGCAGAAGATCTTATCGCAGAAATCGAGGAACTTCCTCCAGCTGAACCAGAAGCAGGAATCCTGGAAGAAGTTGAGATGGCTGAGCTAGGAAAGCCTAATGCACTGCGAGACGCATTTTTCCTCTCATTGATAATACTGGTTGTCGCAATACTTATAATTGCTTTATTGATCTTTGAGTTCAGAAAGAATCAAAGACCTTAGGGGGACCAAATGGATGCTAAACATATGAAATTTTACATTATATTAATATTAGGTCTTTTTATTTTGTACCTTGCATATAAACTTATACTTCCATTTCTTGTTCCTGTTTTTGCAGCGATTGTAGTTGCGATTCTTATCTATCCTCTTTATCAGCGGATGAACAAGAGGTTCAAACACAAGACTATTAATGCGATAATACTTATTGTGATCCTATTTCTTGTGGTAGGCATCCCAATGTTTTTTGTGCTTAACGCCTTGGTGAAAGATGTATTTGTGACATATATTACTGCCAAGCAGAACCTTCTCTCTGGAGATATATTTCCCACAGCATGCGAGAAAAGCTTTTTCTGTGATGTCTCACAGGAGATAAACAGCTATCTGAGAAAGCCTGAGACAAGGTATTATATCCAGGAAGCTGGAAACAAGATACAGACTTATCTTGTGACGCACGGCAGCAATCTGATATTTTCAATACCTTCAAGAATAATTGACATCTTTATCTTCATTGTATTATTGTTTTATTTTATGAAAGATGGTGCCAAGTTTATCGAATACACAAAGAAACTTCTTCCAATGGATAGAAGACATCAGGAACATCTTGTGAAGAAATCCAGAGATACGATCTACGGAGTTCTTTATGGTCAGTTCCTGACAGCGTTCATCCAAGGCGCGATCGGCGCAATAATATTTTACATCCTTGGAATCTCAGCGCCTATCTTCTGGGGTGTTGTGATGATGTTTGTGAGCATAATCCCTGTCGGGACATGGATAGTATGGCTGCCAGCATCATTCTCGCTGATATTTGAAGGTATCACAGCCAGCAATAATGTCATGATCTGGAAAGGAGGTATACTGCTTATCCTGGGAGTCTTCATAATCAGCACTGTCGACAATTTCATCAAGCCTTTCCTTATCGGAAGCAAAGTCAAAATTCATACTGCACTTATTATCATCGGTATTTTCGGGGGATTAAAATTGTTTGGTATAATTGGAATTTTTATTGGTCCTATGATTCTTACACTATTGCTTGCATTCTTTGATATCTATAGAGAGAGCAGAATTGATGATAAGCCTGAGAAAAAAATCAGGAAGAAACCTAAGAAGAAATCTAGAAAATGAGATTCAAAACAAAGCACTTCAATATAAGTGCAGGCAATTTTTCAGTGGCTCTTCTGCATCTGAACGATGCAATCACATTAGATGTATATCCTTCTGACAGGCTTGTGATCAAAAAAGGTTCTCGAAAGATAATATGTATTGTTGATGTCACCAGAGATGAAAAAATAGTAAAGCCCGGTGTCCTGGGCCTTTTCAAGGAGGCATATGAAAAGTTTGGATCAAAAGACGGGATAACTGTGGATGCCACTGTCACGCGCAGGCCAGAGTCGCTTAAATTTATCAGGCAGAAGCTAGGCGGAAAGCCCCTGACAAAAAATCAGATCGATAGTATTGTCTCGGATATTGCAGAGTGGAAACTAAGCGCGACAGAAGTTACATACTTTGTCTCTGCATGCTATGTGCACGGGCTTTCTATCAATGAAACTTACAACCTGACAAAAGCAATGGTCAACAGCGGGCAGATACTGAGACCAAAAGCAAAGCGCGTGTTTGACAAGCATTGTATTGGAGGTCTTCCAGGAAACCGGACAACGCCTCTTGTTGTTTCTATTGCTGCTGCAGCCGGGCTTACTGTTCCTAAGACTAGCTCGCGTTCAATAACTTCTCCTGCAGGAACAGCTGATACTATGGAAGTTATTGCAAATGTTAAGATTCCCCTTAAAAGGATGAAGCAGATAGTTGATAGTGTCGGCGGATGTATGGTCTGGGGCGGAGCGCTTAATTTATCTCCTGCAGATGATGCGATCATCCAGGTCGAGCATCCATTATCTATTGATGCAGAAGGGCAATTATTAGCTAGCATTCTTGCTAAAAAACTATCTGTCTCTTCTACTGATATCTTGATTGATATCCCTGCTGCGAATGATGCAAAAGTCGACAGGAAAAAAGCACAGCATTTGCGCAAGAAGTTTCTGCAGTTAGCTAAAAAATTTCATATCAATATGCGTGTACTGATAACAGACGGAAGGCAGCCGATTGGAAAAGGAATCGGGCCTGGATTAGAGGCACGTGATGTTCTCTGGATTTTGAAAGGTGATCCAAAAGGTCCGGCGGATCTCAAGAAAAAAGCTCTTATGCTTGCAGGCGAGATGCTGGAGATGGGAAAGAAAGCAAAGAAAGGCGAAGGGTTCCAGATCGCCAAAGAAATCCTAGAATCAGGAGCAGCCTATGAAAAATTTGTTGAGATTGTCAAAGCTCAAGGAGAAAAACAACTGGATCCTGAAAAGATAAAGCCGGGGAAATATTTTTTTGATTACAAATCTTCAAAAGCAGGAGATGTGATTGATATTGACAACAGCCTGATCACAGCTGTTGCAAAAGCCACAGGCGCTCCTGTTGACAAAGGAGCTGGAGTGTATCTTAATTATCATATAGCTGATGATATAAATATAGGAGATATATTGTTTACAATATATTCCGACAACAAGGAAAAATTAGAATATGCAAAATCTCTTCTTTACAGGAATCCGGTTTTTATTCGGCGGAAAAAAGAAAAAGCCAAAAAGCCTGAACCCTATAAAAGAAGAGAAATATTAACCAAACAGAGCGCTTAAGAATTCTTCAGAAAGATATTTAAAGGGCAAAGCTGTTTTATAACCTCGGCATGGAAATACCGAGCAGAGAGCCGAAAAAGCGAAAGATCATAATGATTCCTGGACAGGGATTTCAGTATAAGAATATGGGCCGACGTATGGTCCAGAAGTTTCCTATTGCAGAAGAGCATTATGAAATCGCAAAGGAAAAGACTGGACTTTCTATGGATCAGTTATTGATGCATCCAAATGCAAAAATGACATTATTGTCCATTCTTGCAGGGTGTGTTACTTTTTCTTGTGCACAAATGGAAGTGCGGAAAGAGCTTGAAGAAGAAAAAGGATTAGAGCCTAGAATAACCCAAGAAGAAAATGAAGAATTATACTGGGCTGGTTTTTCTGCAGGAATGTATGGTGGAGTTTTAGGTTCTGGTACTCTTGATTTTGAGAAGTTAATGGAACTAATCGCTCGAAGAGCAGAGTGCATGAGTCAGATTGTTTACGATAAACCCTGCATGCTGAAAATTGTAGGTCGGTTTGCAGAGCTAGAACAAATCCTTCTAAAGTATGGCGTTGAAAAAGCATTAGAGCATGCGCATGATATTGTGATGGCTGGAGGAGAACCATCTGATGTTGAGATTGCACATAAAATTATTGTGGATATGGGTGTGAATGCAAAACCTGTAAAAGGTGTTGTTGCTCCATTCCATACTCGGGCCTATAAATGGATTGCTCAACGTGTATTTGCTCCTGTACTGAAACGTGTTCCATTCCGTGTTCCTCGAGAAGGAAGAATCATTTCAAATGTCACAGCAGATGCGCTGACTGGAGATCCAAAAGAACTTAGAAAAGATCTTGCTGACCATCTCTGGCATCCTGTGAGGTGGGCGCAGATTGTAGAACGATGGGCGTATAATCTGATAGAACATCCATATATTCCCGGTGCGAGAATAAAAAATCCAAATCCCGCTGAGACACTTGCAGTTGTCATGGGGCCTGGCGGAGGCTATTTTATCAAGCTGATGGAGCGTGCTGGTTATCGGGTCAATGTGCTTGATCTTTCTGATGAGAGAAAATTAGAGAATACCAAATCACAGTATGTTGGTGCTCTTTAGAGTTAGAATTATTCTTTAGTGTGTATGATTTTTTCTGAAGCCTGTTATTAGAATAGAACGCCGCGGCCCGGATTTGAACCGGGACATCCCGAAGGAAACTGGCTCTCAAGGCCAGCGCAATACCAGGTTATGCGACCGCGGCATGATAGAAAAAACAGAAGAGTTCTTTATAAATGTTTGGCTTAGAAATCCATGAGCGAGGACTGGCCTCTCCAGGGTGTTGATTTCTGCTTTGTCTCCTGCTTCTGCACTATCTCTTCTTGTTTGGTTTCTTTTGCCTTTCCATCGATAGGATCAACTTCAACATCTCCATAAACTCCATCATATCCTGGCTTTACAGAGAGCTGCCTGTTCCTGTTCATGATAAGGATCTCTGCGACTCTAGGATGTGTCACAGCCTTTAGTTTTTCAAGCGGAACATTCAGCAGGATGTCATATTCTGATTTAAAGGATTTTAAAAGTTTGTAATACTCTTCCCAGACATATTTTGTGGCGACACCTTTTGCAAACAATTTTGAGAGCAGTTCTGACACTGGGATCAGAGTCTCGAAAGGTATTGCGTTTTTTGGGGTGAACCCTTCTGGCCTGTCAGCGAGTTCCTCTACCCGGTGCGCAACGCCGATTGTGAGCGGGCGGTTGCACTTTGGACATTTGTTGTTCAATTTTATTGATTCTGCAGGATCAAGACAGACATTGCAATTCCTATGCCCGTCGAAATGATATTTTCCCTCGTGGGGCCAGAATTCTATTGTCTT
>JAHWHI010000112.1 GCA_019323355.1 Candidatus Woesearchaeota archaeon
CGGAGGAGATATGGCTTTTGCTTTATTGTTCACAGGCGTTGCAATGAGATACGTAGGTTTCACATATGCACTGATCATCCCGATATTCACAACAGTTGCTCTAGGATACATATTGATCAAGGGAAGAAAAGACAGGTTCTATCCAGCGATGCCTTTCATATCAGCTGGATGCCTTATTGGATTTGGCGCATCCTACCTGGTGTACCTTTTATAATTCTCGTAGAAACATATAAATATTAGAAAAACCATTACTATTATAGGATGGAAACTGTCCTGGAGTTCCGCCAAAATGCAAACAAAAACCTCAGGATTGCCGAACATATGTTGACAGTCACATTACCGCTTTTACAGGATTCTAAACTGTTGCTAGGGATTGCAGAGAATTTATTTCTGGGTTTTTCAAATATTCTTACCGCTCTTGTCGTGTATGAACGGACATACAAAAGGATACCTCCGTACCATGATAATTTCGAATCAAAGCACAGGATGTTCACTGCAAAGATAATCCCGCGTTATGGTCTGCAAAAGGAGTACGCTGTTGCAATGGAAAAGATAAAGGAGATAATTGCAAAACACAAGAATGCTCCAATGGCCTTCACCAGAAAGGACAAGTTCATCATCTGCGACAATGAGTATAAGACAGAGACAATAACAGAACAGAAGCTGAAATATTTCCTTGACATTGCAAAGAGATTCAACTCAGATGTGAACAAAATCACGTCCAGCCATGAAAACATTTTTAATATCCGGCGTCTTCTACATAAAAAAAAGAGTGGTTTTTGAAGTATGACTAAATTCATCGGAATTGCTAGCGGAAAAGGAGGTGTTGGAAGGACAACTGTTGCAATCAATCTTGCGACCTCTCTTTCTAAGCTCGGAAGAAGTGTTGTGCTGGTAGATGCACACCTGAATTCTCCTCATGTTGCTTTATCTTTGGGAGCAAATTCACTGCCAAAGACAGTCCATCATGCGATACAGCGTATGATACATATCCGGGACGCTGGGTACAGGCATAATTCTGGAGTCAACATTATTCCTGGAAGCATATCGCGGGATATGCAGGAAGAAACATGTCATTTCAACCTTATGGATGTCCTGCACGATCTTATCGGAACATGCGAGATTGTGGTCTGTGACATGGGCAATGAGAACAATCATAATGTACTTCGGGCATTGGACAGTATCTTGCTGGTTTCAACACCCGACTTGCTGTCAGTGACTGAATGTATCAAGACTATACACAAAGCAAACGAGTTTGGAGTAAAATCCGAAGGCCTGATTGTGAATAGGGTGAATGATGAAAATTATGAGATAAAAGACAAAGATATGGAAGCGCTCACTGGACTTAAGATAATAGCGAAATTTCCAGAGACAAAAGAAGTGAGAGAGGCACTCAAGCATGGAATGCCTGTTGTGCACTTCCACCCTAAGAGCAGGATAGCAAAATCTTTCATAAATTTGGCTGGCAATATCCAATAAAAATATAAAGGCACAATATATAACATAGGACAATGGCAGATCTTGCAACAAGATTGAAAAAAAGAGGGTGGACAGATGCAGAAGTAAAGAAAGCTTTGTCTATCATGTATTCTAAAGGGGCAAGAGAATCTATCCATGCGCCAAGGATGAACAGGATCATGTACTGGGCTGCTTTGATTCTAGCAATCATTGGAAATTTTATGGTGTGCGTTGCTTTGATTCCAGTGCTATTGGTCATTTCTGATATCACGCTTGTGGCAGTCATCTTTTTGGTAGGTATCTCATTCGGAGCTTTGTTCACAATCCTGATAAAAGATATAGAGTTTGTGGATCCAAGACATCATGTTATAGCTGGGATCTTCTTACCTGCACTGGCAGTCATCATAATGTTTGTCACAATCAGGCTCACAAACAAGATAGTTGCAAAACAAACATCAACAATCTTCCTCCAGCATAATAATATCATGGTACCTATTGTGTATGTGATAGCATTCATGCTACCATACCTGATTTCTATTTTCTATATGTATAGAAGGTGATTAAAGATCAAGCTTTGAGATCAGTTCTTTCATATTCTTATGTGCTTCAATAATCTCATCTTTCAGAAATTCTTCTTTTGTGAAAAAGCGTACTTCTTTTATCTCTTCGTTTGCAGGGTTCTTTGTTGTATCAAAGTCAAGGGATTTTGCCTTGCATCTAATAACAGTCATCACAACCTCACGTGTATCTATGATGCTCCAGCATAATCCGACTGGCTCAAAGATCTCAATCCCGATTCCGAGTTCTTCTTTTATCTCGCGATGCAAAGCATCGAAAGGAGTCTCACCATAATCAACTTTTCCGCCTGGAAACTCCCATTTATCTTCATCATTCAGAACCAATAAGAACTTATCTCCATCAACAATCAATGCCTTCATAGCAGGATATACTGGTTTTTTATCAGCCATAGCATCTGGGACTAATTCCAGCTATATATAATTAATGCATATAGATCCAGCAAAAGCTTTATAAATACCCCCTAGTTTTTCATAGGTATACACGCCATGGTCAGGAATCATGGCTCCTTGTTGCATCATAGGGGTTTGCGACTTGGCTGTATAAGGTGTAAAATAAAAATGGCTGAAAACAAAGATTTTAACCCATTAGTACGTGTAGTAAATGTTGACCTAGATGGTAACAAAGCATTCTATTTCGCTCTTACAAAGATACCAGGTGTATCGTATACTTTTGCAAATGCTATCTGCAAGATTTCTGGAATTGACAGGAACTTCAAGACAGGCTATCTGAAGGAAGCCGAAATAAAGAAGATCGAGAAGATACTAGAGGATCCTATAGGATCAGGAATTCCAGTCTGGATGCTTAACAGGAGAAAGGATCCTGGAGAAGGAACAGACAGGCATATCATAACAGGCGATATCAAGTTCATAAAAACAAATGACATCAGGAACATGCAGAAGATCAAGTCCTACAAAGGTCTAAGGCACCAGTGGGGACTTCCTGTAAGAGGACAGAGAACAAGAGGAAACTTCAGAAAAGGTTCTGCGATCGGTGTCAAGAGAAAAGCTACTGCTAAGAAAGGTCGAACTTAAAGATGGGAGATCCAAAAAAACAAAGGAAGAAGTATGACACGCCTATGCATCCATGGCAGAAGCAGAGGATCGACGAAGAGAGAGCTATCAAGAAACAGTTCGGCACAAGAAACAAAAAAGAAATCTGGAAGATGCATTCCAAACTGAAACGGTTCCAGGATCTTGCTAAGAAAGCTATCAGCGGAAAGACAAAACAGGCTGAGATCGAGATGAACCAGCTCCTGGAAAAAGTAAGAAGATACGGTCTTATCGCAGAGACAGAGGGTATCGACGCAATTCTTGATCTTAAACTGCCAGACATCATGAAAAGAAGACTGCAGAGCATTGTCATAAAAAAAGGACTGGCAAATACTATGCTGCAGGCAAGGCAATTCATTGTCCACGAACATATCATGGTCGGAAACAAAACAATAAGTGCTCCATCTTATCTAGTTTCTCTAGGAGAAGAGGATGGTGTGAGATTCGTCACAAACTCCCCTCTTTCAGATCCAGAACATCCGGAAAGAGAGAAGGCAAGAGGAGAACAGAAGGCTGATCAGAAAATATTAGAAGCTACCAAAGCGACAAAAGGAAGCAAAAAAGAAGAGAAAGTCGAAGAGACTGTTAAAGAAGAAAAAGTAGAAGCTAAAAAAGAAGAAGCTGAAGAAAAACCAGCTGAGGCTGCATAAAAATGGCAAAAGGAAAAGGCGAAATGATAATGGACGAGAAAGTTGTCCTAGACCGAAAAGGAAGAAAAGACAGATGGGGTCTTTGCCATATCTATTCAAGTTACAATAACACAATAATTCATGTCACTGATTTGACAGGGACTGAGACAATAACAAGAGTAAGCGGTGGTATGGTTGTCAAGGCTGACAGGCTTGAGTCAAGCCCGACTGCTGCGATGACAGCTGCAAAAGCTGTTGCAGAGAACTGCATTGAAAAAGGTATTACTGCATTGCATGTAAAGATTCGTGCTCCTGGCGGGCACAACGGACCGAACGCTCCAGGGCCTGGTGCCCAAGCAGCGATAAGAGGTCTTGCTCGTCGTGGTCTGCGAATAGGAGATATCGAAGAGATCACTGCTCTTCCTCACGACAAGTGCCGGAAGAAAGGTGGAAAGAGAGGTAGGAGACCATAGAAAATGGTAGAAGTAAAATTAATCGATAAAAAAGGCGACTGGCTTACATTCCTGATAAAGAAAGCGAGTCCAGCATACATAAATACCTTGAGGAGAACTATACTAGACGAAGTTCCGACAATGGCGATCGAAGAGGTCGAGTTCAGGAAGAACGATTCAATATTATACGACGAGCTTGTTGCTCACCGTCTAGGCCTTATCCCGCTTTCAACAGACTTGAAAAGCTACAACCTGCCAGAGAAATGTACATGCGAAGGCACTGGCTGTGCAAAATGCCAGCTTGACCTTACACTGAAGACAAAAGCTTCTGGTGTTATTGACGCTTCAAAACTAAAGAGCAAGGATCCAAAAGTAAAACCAATACACGACGATATGATCATCACAAAACTGACAGAAGGGCAGGAGCTTGAGTTCGCTGCAAAAGCATGCCTTGGAAGAGGAAAAGTCCACGCGAAATGGTCGCCTGGACACGCGTTTTTCAAGCAGAAGCCTATCATCAATATACTGAAAGCAGACCAGACAGAGGCTGCTGTGAATGCATGCCCAGTGAATGTCTTTGACCTTAAGGGTAACAAAGCTGCTGTCAACAAGAGCAATGAGATGAAATGCCACTTATGCCAGGCATGTGTCGAAGCATGTCCAAGAGGAGCGATAGAAGTTTACGGCGCGCCTGACGAATTCATATTTTCAGTTGAATCATGGGGCCAGTTGAAACCTAAGGAGGTCGTGTCCCAGGCTGTTGTTGAGTTCATTGAAAAACTCGACGAATTTTCAAAGCTTGTCGGAGAACTCAGCGAATAAGTATAACGATCAAAAATGAAAAACAAGGAACTCACAAACATGATCCAGGAGATCAAGACATTGGCTATAAAACAGGAATCAAAGTTCTGGAAGAGAATAGCTACAGAGCTAGAGAAACCTAGAAAGAACATGAGAGTTGTCAATGTAGGAAAGCTGAAGAATGTTGTGAGAAAAGGAGAGATCGCTGTGATACCTGGAAAGGTTATCGGAACAGGCAAGTATGAAGGAGATATTGCAGCTTACCAGTTCAGCGAGACTGTGTTGAAGAACAACAAGACAATGTTCCTTGACGAACTAATGAAAAAATGTCCAAAAGGGCAAAAATGCAGGATCATAGCTTAAAATGGCAATTATAATTGACGCAACAGACTTGATCGTCGGAAGATTTGCAACAATTGTTGCAAAGAAGGCATTGCTAGGCGAAAAAATAGACATAGTTAACTGCCAGGACGCTGTTGTGACAGGAAGAAGAGATACTGTTTACAAACATTTCAAGAGGAAGGCTGATATCGGAGTCCCTCTGAAAGGACCTTACTTCCCAAAGACCGCTGACAGGATCGTGCGTAGGATGATCAGAGGCATGATCGGCTGGAAGACAGCGAAAGGAAGAGAAGCGTTCAAGAGAATAATGTGCCATATAGGGGTGCCGGACAAGTTCGAGAACAGCAAGCTTGATACAATCGAGAACGCGAACATAAAAAAGCTTCCCAATCTAAAATATGTGAAAATGAAAGATATTGCAGAACATTTGAAAGGTAGCAGACAATGAAAGCAAAAAAAGACAAGGTCATTTTGACATCTGGAACAAGAAAGCGAGCTGTAGCTCGTGCAAGATTGAAGAAAGGTACTGGCATTGTCAGAATAAACAGCAAATTGTTAGATAATTATACTCCGGAATATAACAGGCTAAGGATCCAAGAGCCATTAATACTTGGAGAAAAATACGCTGACCAGGTCGACATCTACATAAGAGTAAGCGGTGGCGGACATAATGGTCAAGCAGATGCTTGCAGACTTGCTATTGCCCAGGCATTAGTCGAGTTTTCAAAAGATGCGAAACTGAAAAAGAAATACCTAGAATACGACAGGCACCTTCTTGTTGCAGACGTGAGAAGGAGAGAGGCTTGCAAGCCTAACGACAGCGCGCCAAGAGACAAGAGACAAAAATCTTACAGGTAGAGGTAAAAAATGATAATTCCAATACGATGTTTCAGCTGCGGGAAGCCGATTGCGCACCTCTGGGAAAAGTACAAAGAAAGAGTGCACAAGAAAGGAGAGAATCCTAAGAAAGTACTTGATGACCTAGGCCTGACACGATACTGCTGCAGATCAATGTTTCTTGGACAGAAAGACCTGATAGATACTGTCGCTAAATTCAAGAAATTCTGATTTTTTCTTTATTTTTTAGAACATAATGTTTATAAATGCTCATACTTTACAGGTAGTATAATGGCTGGAAAACTAGACATCTTCAATATCCAGGAAAAATGGAAAAAAGCGTATAGTGAAAAGAAGATTGGAGAGGCTGACACAGACAAAAACAAAAAGAAATGGTTCATGATCTGGGCCTATACTACTGTCTCGGGTTTTCTTCATACAGGCCATATGCGAGGTTATTCTTACACTGACATTATCTGCAGGTACAAGCGGATGAATGGATATAATGTTCTCCTTCCAGCAGGCGGGCATGCAACTGGAAACGGCGCAATTGCAAAAGCGCAGAAGATAAAGGAGAAGAACGAGAAATGGATTGCAGAGTTCAGGGAGCACGGTCTTACAGATGCTGAGATCGAGAGACTGGCAGATCCAGACGAGTTTGTAAAATTTTTCTGCGACCAGTATATCGAGGATTTCAAGACTTTCGGATTCCTGATAGATTTCAGGAGATTTGTCTCTTCGATTGATCCTGATTACAACAAATTCATAACATGGCAGTTCCACAAGCTGAAGGAAAATAATCTGCTCACGCAAAAGCCGTATTTTGCAACTGCGTGCATCAAGTGCGGTCCTGTTGCAGTGGATCCGAGCGAGATGGATCTTTCCAAGGGAGGAAATGCAGAACAGCAAGAATTCACGCTTATCAAACTTAGGTTCAGGGAGGACAATCAGTTCATAATGTGCGCGACCCTGAGGCCAGAGACAATGTACGGCCAGACAAATATCTGGATCGATGCTGACACGCCGTATGTCAAGGCAATAGTTCCTGTCGAGATAAAAGGCGAGAAAAAGCAAGAGATCTGGATAATGAGCAAGGAATGCGCTGAAAAATTACAGTACCAGAAAGACGGGATAGAAATCGTAGACCAAATCTATGGAAAAGAGATGATTGGCGAATACTGTCACGCACCTGCTGTTGACAGGGATATTATCATACTTCCGTCTGATTTCTGCGACCCAAATATCGGATCAGGAATAGTAACCAGTGTTCCAAGTGACGCGCCGCATGATTATATCGGCTTAGAAGACCTGAAGACAACAAAAAGCCTCTGGGAGAAGTACGGGCTGGACCATGATAAACTTATGGAGATAGAACTTATCCCGATAATCCAAACTCCGGGCTATGGAGATTTTCCAGCAAAAGAGATATGCGAAAGACTGGGGATAAAATCACAGCATGATCATTCTAAATTAGAACAGGCAAAAAAAGAGATATACAAACTCGGATTCCATACTGGAACAATGAATGATAATTGCGGACCATACTCTGGAATGAAAGTAACAGAGGCAAAAGATAAGATGAAGCAAGACCTTATCGACGCTGGTGATGCTGATATTATGTATGATCTTTCTGAGGAAGTGCTCTGCAGGTGCGGTGCTTTGGTTGTCATCAAAAGATATGACGACCAGTGGTTCATCAAGTATTCTGATGAGAGATTAACAGAGAGTGCAAAAGAGCATGCAGAGAAAATGAACATCTCGCCTGACAGCTATAAGGAAAGCATAGGTGATGCGCTTGACTGGTTCCAGGACCGCGCATGCGCAAGACAGGGAAGATGGATGGGGACAGTATTTCCATTCGATAAAAAATACATCATCGAGGCGATCTCTGACAGTACATTATATCCTATATACTATCTTGTTTCATTATATGTCAACCAGGGAAAGATCAAAGCAGAGAATCTTACATTAGAATTCTTTGATTTTGTTTTCTTGAATAAAGGAGATGCTGAAGGAGTGAGCAAGAAATGCAGTGTAGATGCAGATTTATTGAGACAGATACAGGAAGATGTCAAGTACTGGTATCCGCTCGATATTAACCTCGGTGGAAAAGAGCACCAGAGAGTACATTTCCCGCCGTTCATAATGAACCATGTGGCTATACTTGAGAAAAACTACTGGCCCTTGGGAATCTTTGTCAATTACTGGATAATCGGAAAAGGAGGAGGAAAGCTGAGCAAGTCCAAGGGAGGGACAATGCCAATTCCTGGAAGCGCAAACAAGTATGGTATTGATACTATGCGTCTTTATTATGCAAACATAGGAAGTCCGTTTGTAGATGTTGAGTTTGATGATGAAACAGTCCTTAAATACAAGACAAGGATAGAACGAATCTGGACACTGGCGACTGATTTGCTTGAGTTTTCAAAGGGCAAAGCAAACGGAATAGACAAGTGGCTGGAATCAAAACTTAATTCCAGGCTAAAGATGATCAAGTCAGCGATGGACGAGTTCAATTTCAAGAATGCTAGTGATGAGATTTATTTCGGGATATACAGAGATCTTATCTGGTACAAGAGCAGGGGCGGACAGAACATCGACCTGATAAAACAAGTGCTTGGAGTATGGGCAAAGACAATGTCAGCATTCACACCGTTCACAGCAGAAGAGATGTGGGAGACACTCGGCAACACGGAGATGGTCGCACTGCAATCATGGCCAGAAGCAGACGAATCAAAGATAGATCCTGCTGCAGAGAGTGCAGAAGATATCTTCATCTCAACAAAAGAAGACATTGCACAGGTGCTGAAGCTTGCAAAGATCGAGAAACCAAAGAAAATCTCACTGTTTGTCGCTGACACATGGAAGTATCCATTGTTCAAGAAACTCAAGGAGCTTATCGAAGAGACAAGAAATCCTGGCGAGATACTCAAAAATGTTATGGCAGACCCTGAGATGAAGAAACACGGACAGGATATTGTAAAGCTAGTGCCAAGAGTTGTGAAATCCGGCAAAGTCTCAGGGGCAGATATGGATCAAGAAAGCGAATACAAGACATTGTTTGATGCAAAGGTAGCGCTAGAACAGGAATTCAGCTGCAATATTGCTGTGACAAAGGCAGAAGATGCAAAACATGCAAAAGCAAGCCAGGCAATGCCTGGAAAACCAGCTATCCTGGCTGAATAAAACCTGTTTTCTTTATAAATAAAACCGAAAAGCTTTTATATGACAAATATATAAATAGGCTTATCTTGGTTTTTGGCAAAATCAACCAAAAAATTTGAGGTGATAGATTATGGCAAAGAGAAAAGCAGCATCATGTGATTCAACATGCATGTCAGGTACAGTATGTGGAGTAATTCTACTGATAATTGGTATTTTGTTCCTGCTTGTTGACCTAGGCAAGTGGAATTTTTGGAACATCCAATGGTGGACAATCTTGTTCCTATTATGGGGCGTCTTCACACTTTGGAAAAAGTAAGTAACTAGGATTTTTCTTTTTTTCTTATTTCTCATTTTTTCAGTCATAAATATATTTCTAAGAATCAGTAAGAAAAAAAGTAGAATATTCTATGCCAAACCCCTCTCAAGTATCAGTCCTGCCAGCAGGCTGAAGATTATTGTGACAATCAAGGTTATGAAACAATATAGAAGCATGCTCTTGGTGATATTAGTTCCTAAAGCGTATTCTTCATTGAGCTTGTCAACACCGTTCTCAATGTTGTTTCCAAGCACTGTAAGGATATAGATTATCTGTATGACATATATACCCACTATTATCTGAAAGAAGTATGTAGGGACACCGTCACCTGCGAATATTGCTGCCAGTCCCTGTGTATCTCCAAGGCCGCCAGTGGCTTCTGCAAGATTCAACCTGCCAAGGATGAATGTTATCATTGAAGTTATGCCTACAACAACGCCTGCAATGGCTGGAGCAAGAAACTTTACCTGGCTTTTCATGTCAGTGATTATATCTGCCAGGAGATCCCTCAAACGTTCATTGACTCTGTGGATCTCTTTGATATAACGCGAGATATTCAGTAATGAGCGTGCAGCAACCATTGGTCCTTTCTTGGCAGATTCTATAAAGACTTTCATGCTGCTCTGTATTGTCGCTGAAGGGAACATCCTGATAACACCTACTTTAGGATCGAATATAGCTGTCTGGATGCTCACTCCCAAGCGTGCAATGTTCTGGGACACAGCTGAAAAGAAAGCTCCGGATTCTGTACCTTCCAGAGTTGCTGCAACTTTGCCAAACGCAATCTCAGCTGGAATTCCGTCAGCCATCCTGTTTCCGAGCTGGAACAATCCAGAAGCAAATTCCTGCTCAAGTTTCTTTGTATCCTCACGGACCTTGATCAGTTCCTTTGACCTGAAACGATAGTACAACCCTATCCCAAGGCTGAGCCCTAGCACTATCATGATTGAGAATATCGAAGCTCCAAGACCATACGGGCCCACTTCTTTTTTTCTGGTGGTGCTATATTTATACCCCAGGAAGCATGCCATTGGCCTAAGCTCTGTCTGTATTGCAGGATTGAATGTCTTTCCCTTTGCACTGATGCAAATATCAGGCGGGACAAGTGCCCCTGCAGGAGTCTCGATTGCTGCGTGCATGAATATAGGAACAAGGCCTGCGATGAAAAAAATGACTCCGATAAATATACAGACTCCAAGCGGATTTACAAATATGCCTTTTTTAGATAACGGAATCCTTATCTTCTTTAATCTCTTTAATTCTGGAATGAATTCTGAGATATCAGTATCTCCGTAGCCAGTCGGCCTTGTCGCAAGTATGTTTTTTCCCATGTAGTAGACTGCGATCGGAAGAAGAATGTTGTATATTACAGCAATATGGTACCAACGCACAACCTCCATTATGCTGACAATAAGAGGAAGTATTACCAAACCAAGGATAGGAAGGATGATACCCATCAAGTGCAGTGCTGTCAGCGGACTCTTAAGATTCTGGGCAAAGTGAAGCATTTTTTCATAAGTTCCTTCAAGTATGACATCAAGAGATTTGTCTAGCATCTGTACTCTTCTGGCTTCATTTGATTCAAGAAGAGAGGATTCGATCAGATGGAATGCCTCTACAAATTCCTGGTTAGTCTCTCTCCATCCCTGCAGGTAAATATCAATGCTCTCCCTTATGCTCTCGTATTTCTCAGTCTCAACATCCCATAAGACTTTTTTCAGGTCAAGAGCGAGAGGGCCTACAAGATGCTCAGATGCAAAATTGATAGCATTCTCAAGATTAGAAGTGTGGCGCATGAAAGTCACGATAAAGAATATGCACTGGACCATCTGATTGCTGGCAGCCAATCTCCATTTCTTTGCAAACTGCTCTGGCAGTCTTCCCAGTATAGGGATAAGAAGCAAAGCTACAATCGCAAAGAATATTGTAAAGAAGAATGTTGATTCGCCTGTCAGCAGGTACGGGAGTACATATCCCAGCAAAGCAAAAACAACTGCGAACAGTATCGGAAACAACAATGAGAAGGATACGACTCCTTCAGGAGTTATATCAAGGTGGCATGTATCTATCGCGTCCTGAATGATTGGATAACGTTTCTGGCCAGGCTTGATTTTGATTATTTTCTCTGCCCATTGACACCCGCGTTCATAGAATGACAATCTCTTTGGAAGAAGCTCCTTCTTGAAATCAAGATAGTGCTTGGATTCGATGCGCGCAGCTCTTTCTGCTTCTAACGCGCCTTGTGATTTCTCTTCAAGACCTTTTCTCAATCGGTCCATATACTTCTTCCGTAAATTATCTTCTCTTGCCATGGGTTTTCTTATTGCCTTTTGTAAGGATTATTATAAGGAATAATGCAATCAGCATGAGCACTATTGTTATGATGATAGCGAACTGTTTGTTTCTTTTCATGACCTGGTCCTCAACTCCAGTTATTTCTTTCTCTTTCTTATCTCTATATACCTGGATCTTTTCTGCATTTTCCCGAAGTTCAGAGATACAGTCAGAGGGACAGGTGATATCTGTCTCAAAGCCAGAACAAACAAAATCATAGTTGCATAAGTTCTTAAGGTCGTACTTGAAAGCAAGCCTCTCATCGTGATATATCATAAGTTCTCCAACATTTCCATAGTACGGCAGTTTCTTTGAGATTATCTTCTGATCCAGGACTGAAGGAGGGTTTGTCATCCGCAGAAAAGTCTCATCAAAAGTAAGGAGATGGAAAACTTCATCCTCATCTACAAGCAGGATCTGGTAGGGCAGGGATTCATCAGTGTTCTCTTCAAAAGTTCCGATGGAAGTCGCGATATTCCTGAGAGTGACCTTATCGTCGCTTGACAGTTCAAAGTCAACTCTCATCACAGAGGTCTCTGCAGATGCGACTGCTGCGAAAAGAAACATGAAGACAATGACAACGAGGATGGCCGATTTTCTCATGCTTTCACCCCGCAGATGTCAAAATTATCACATAGATCCCGCTTGATTATGCTTAATGTCTCTAAATTAAATTCCCTGTCGTCAGGAAGGTCTGCAGATCCCATGACATTAAAGCCAAAGTCACTGTATTTGCCGTAGCAGCATGCCTTGTCAAGTGAACAGCATCTTTCTCCGCAGTCTGAATTAACTTCGTCTGGCCGAGTATTCTTGCATTTCAAAAGCTCATTTGTCGATTCCCAGATGCAGGTATCATATTCGTCGCATAAGCCGAATGTATGGCCGAATTCGTGGTCAAGGACATTATCCTGATGGCTGCACTCCTCTCCGCCGAGGTAGATCGAATCACCATACATGTATGTGAAACCGCAGCCGCATGCCTCAACATCCTGCAGTAATTTATCTATTCCAATTACCCGATAGCCATACTTCGGTGCTGGGGCAGGAAGAAATTTCCCATTGTTTTTTTCATACCAATCCTCGACAAAGAAATATATTGATGCAAGGTCAAGGTCGCAGGTCGCTCCGGTTTCTAATTGCTCATCCACAACCATAAAGACCTGTTCTGGAATGCCAAGCCCAAATTTCAGCTCTTCTTTGATATCATTAACGCGCGCTATGAACCTTTGGTCTGTTGGTTCGTAATTAAGAGGAAGAATGAATATCGTGAACGGGAAATCCAGCTGGTTGTCGATCTCAATACACTCTTCTCCATGACAAGCCATTCCTATGGGACAGCCGCACCTGCTGCAATCTTCAACCAATGTAAGCTGTTCTGCTCCAGGGTCATAGGTGCAGAACATCGGTCTCTTTATCGAGCAGGCATCAAACGGAGTATTGTCTGCACAGAATTCCAATTCTACAGAGTAAGGTTCTGAAAAATTCTTGTAACCATATTCATAATAAAATAATAAACCTGCAGCTACAACAATGACCAAGCCAATGACTATAAACAATGAGACCTGTGCATCCTTGTTCTTATTCATTGTCATCTATTACCTGCATCTCTCTAATTCTTTGTTGACTATAGTATTATCAGGGCAGCGGAAATACTGAGGGAACGCATCAAGGAAAACCTGCTCGCAGGCTTTTGGAGTTTCTGCGAACATGCATACGCTGACATCTGACATGAAAAGCGTGAGCTGGGAATAACATTCTATATCATCAGCCTCGCAACCTTCAAGATGCTCCTTTCCAAGATGATGCAGAAGCAGTTTCAGCCGAAGCGACTCGTCTTCGAGCGAGAGAGCTGTCTCTGCAGGCTTTCTGAAAGTCTCGATCCATCTCTCATTGCTGAATTCTTTCTGAAGCTCGATGTGCATATTGCTCTGTCCTACCATCATGAGCGCGAGATTAGAATGCTTTAGGAAATCATCAATAACATCTCCAAGGATTGTTTCAGGGTAAAAAGGAGATCTTTGGTAAGGAACAAATATTTCCTGTTTCTCGAGGCCAAAAGTTGGAGACAATATCTCATACAATCTGTCAGAGGAGAAACGCATCTTTGATACGTGCTCCTGCAGGTTTACAGTCTTGTCAATAAAATGTATCCCTGCAATACGGTTTGCATTGATGGATGCGAATTCATCAACAGCAACAACAGTATTTTCCCTTACTGTCTGTGTAATGATATTCAGGCGAATAATACGATTCAGATTCTGCAGAAAATCTTCAAAGACTTTTCCTGACAGGAATCTAAAAAAAGCTCCAAACCCAGTATCTCTAGGAATGTGATAATTCTTATAGGACTGGAGTTGAGATTCGTACTGGGTTTGAAGACTCAAAAACGTACTAGGCAGGACAGTGCCTTCTGGAATAGCGTGGATCCATGAAAAGCTGTAGAGATCCTGTTCAAAATTAAGAGGCGGAATAGAGGAGATGATGCTGGCTTTTCTATCTGAATTTCGTTCATAAATAGATGAAGTAAAGACAGTCCCTGTGATTCCAACAACAAGCAGGACAATCAACATAATCCAGAAACCGAGAAAGATCCCATATCTTATTGAATCACGAGTAAGATGATTCCTAGGCTTGAAGATCAAAGCCAATGGATAGAAAGCTGCGTAGAAATTGATCTTTCCTGTGACCCTACCGATAAAGACAATCCCGATCCTAATGAGGATTGGAAAAGTAATCATCAAAACAACAAAATATATTATAATCAGAAACATCACTGACATGTGCCCTACAAAAGGCAGGATCACATAATTAACGAACAGGAGCACTGCGAATAGGAAAACTGCTGCAAAAGTCAGCAGTATTGTCCAACAGTTGAAAAGTGCAAAAAAATTGTGGTTCTTGCCTGTCTTGTAGAAATATACCATTGATTTCAAGAAAGCAAGCGAAACCAGGAGCAGGAGCCAGAAGGACAAATAACCTGCAAAGATAAAAAGTATGACAAACAATAGTATGACTAATAATTCGTTCTGGAACCGATAGGAAAAATCTATCAGATAATTGAATATAAGGAAACCGACGATAAAGATAAGGCTGGTATAAACTTCCCCTCCAAGATATCCCAAGAAAAGCAGGAAGACAATGAACATTATCATGTAGATATCTCCCCCTAGCCTTAGAAATTTCAGGATATCAAAAGGGTTCCTATAGTTCATCATTGGCTGATGCTCGTGCAAAGGAAGTATCCTCTCATGAAAGAACAGCCTGAACATCAATGTGAATACTACTGCAATAAACAATGAAACTATAAGTGCAACTGCAAAATATATGGGCACATTCAGGATTTCCTGTGGTGCGTAATTAATAAACAGTATGAAAACAAGTATACCTGTTATGAAGCCGAGCAAGAGCTCGTATTTCAAGGACTGCCTTTCAGGGATATGGTATTTGGCGCAGTGGTATCCAAGAAAAGCTGAGATCACTGCAGGGTAGACGACCAGCAATGAGAAAAAAACAGTATTTGTCATCTCTGGAAGTGCTGTGAGTTTGAGTATGGAAAACAAGATGATCGGGATTCCGATCAGCATCAACATCAGTGGAAGGCTGAGGATTGAAATATGCGACGAACTCTTGTAAGATTCGTGGATTGCCTCCTTGACCTGCCTGTCAGGATATTTTTTTAACAGTAATCTCTTTATCTGAGAGATAGAATAGCCCTGGTCTGCATATTTCTGGATAGTATCCTGTATCTTCTTATCAGCCATCTATTCACCTCTTTTTTTATTTTTTAATTTTAATTTTTTATTTTTGAATTATTATTTCTGGACAGATTCTTTCTTGATCTCTTTCCTTATCCAGTGATCCCATTCGTCATATATCATCTTGCTGTCAAGATCGCCTGTTTCTTCAAGGACTTTTTCTGATATCAGATGGAACATATCATTGCATTTTATGACAAACGGAGCTTCAAGCAGGTCCATGTTCTTTGCTTTCAATGCATAATCAAGATTAGCTTTCTTTATCTTTGCCCGAAGCATAATATTTTCCCAGACAGCGTCCCATTTTCCAGCCCATTGCTTTACATTTCCTGCAATGCTCTTCAGTATGTCGCTGTCACCGTTCATCAGGTCTGTACTTGGCTCGAGCTCGTCTGTTGTTGGATTATATCTCAGAAGATCTATGAAAGCATTCTCTCTCATTGGATCGTCGACCCAATCTTTTCTTACTTCTGTGATGCCTGTCAGACGGCGCCACCAGTGCAGTCCGTCAGGACTACGGACAGGAGTATTTGTAAGTATGATATCAGTGGCTTTGAACGATGTCCTTGGAACTCCGATATCATTGACAACACGGTCAAAGACACCGTAAGGACTGTCAGCGTGGATAGTGCCAGCAACAACATTCGCAGCTGCACCGACACGCATTGCCTCGTACAATGCAAGCGCTTCTGTACTTCTTACCTCGCCAATGATCAGAGAGGAATCCCCAAGCCTCAGAGTCGCACGGATCCCGTCTGTGGCACTGACACCTGATTCTTTTGTTGCTGCGAGTGCAGAAGCGACTTTCATGGACTGTAAGTTGAAGCCTAGTTCCCGCAGTCCCTGGGTCGGAAGCTCCAAAGTATCTTCAATAGTGATAACTCTATAACGCCGCATGATCTCTACCATCAGTGACGCAAGCATACTTGACTTTCCACTGCTTCTTGTACCTGCGACAAGCATTGTCTTTGTTCCGTCAATAAGAAAACTAAGAACTCCTGCTGCAAGAGGATTGAACATCTTGAAATTCATGAACAATGGAAGTGTCCAGGGCTTGTTCCTGTGACGCCTGAAAGCGAATGCAAGACCAGTTGGATCCAAAGGCGGAGATATTGCAGAGACCCTTGTACGTGCAGCCGGCAATGTCAATTCAGTATCAAGGACTGGATTTGCCTCATCCAAAGGCCGTCCGCTGACAAGACGAAGTTTTGTTGCCCAACTCTCTGCTTCTGTCGGTGCTGGAAAGATATTTGTGAAACAGTTTCCGAACTCCTGGTGGACAATGAACATAGGGATCCTGCCCTGAGGAGAGTTAAGTGTGACGTCCTGGATTTTTGTATCTTCCATCAGGACTTCTATCAGGCCAAAGCCGATGGTATAACGCATCAGTATCTTTGCAAGAGTGTTCAGTTCCTCTCTCCTCATCTTTATCCCTTTTGTGTCTGCCAATTCTGTAAGAAGGTCAAGGCCGATGTTCATGAAAACTTCTCTCATACGTTCTGGATCAATGAATTCTGCTTTTGTCGGTTTATGTTCAGCCATAATATTTCTTGCAGTGTCGAGAAGTTCGTACTGCTCCTCTGTGAGCCTGAACTCTGGAGGCATCATGTGGTAAAGATATTGTACATCTCCTGGAAGAGAGAAGATATTTATCTCTGTATCCTCACCGATAGTATAAGTGTCAAGTATCTCTCCGCCGTCAGGATACTGCGCCTGAAGTTTTGTGTACATGAAATCTGGTTTGATCACTGGACGGAACACCATTCGGTAAATGTCGCGAGAGTCAACAGAGTATCCTGAGATCTGAGGAAGGACTGCCTTGATCAGCTTTGTTCGTTCCAGTAATTCTTTTACATAGCTGAGGATTGCAATGTATCGTTCTTCATTCTCTAATCTGTTTTTGTCAGCAATTGTCTCTTTTGCAATGCGCGCCTCACGCACCAACCGCTTCAAACGCACATATGTTCCAACTGGATCCTGTTTCATGCGGATAAAAACAAGATTGTTGATGATATCCTGTTTCTGGCCATACCATGTGCGGTACTCTGGGGCCTTTCCAATATCAAACAAAGAGAGCTGGCTCTTGTTGTGAACAAGATGCGCATACAAATTTGCGATCTCCATCAGGATCAGGACCTGATTCAGTTCATATTCATACTCTCTTTTTTGTGAATATACTATCTTTGTGACATCCTTTACCTGCAGAAGAATATCAATGGTCCTGCTCATCAATAGCGGATCATCTTCAAGCGAAGGGATTCGTGAATAACCCTCGCAATATATCCTCAGAATACGCTCTTCCCCTTCTCTTATTAGCTCAAACTCCCAGTCCTTTCTTGTAGGCATCCTACACCCCTTTTTATATACATGAATGGAAGCATATATTTAAATATTTCCGACGATTTGAGTTTATAAAGAGGGTAGGAAATGTCTCCATTATTCAAAAAAACGCCAAAAAAGGATGATAATGACTCTGGGGAAGGAAAGAGCGCTGGTGGGATCCGGGGAATGCTCGGAATGAGTGAAAAGGGGCCAAGCAGTGCCAGCAGTGAAATTGAGGATTTTCTTGGCAACCTGGGAAGGCGCATCAGGGTTCTTGAAGAAAGATATAACAACCTGAGAAAACAGTTCCAGTTCTCTGACCAGCTTATGCTGAAGAATAAAAAAAATATCCATGCTGAGATCAAGGCAATGGACCTTACCCTTTCAGAAATCAACAAAGAACTTGTGGGTATCAAGGACAGGGCAGGGCAGATGTCAGCTGAGATCAAGGGATGTGCAAAGCTTTCGGAGTTCAAACTCCTGGAGAAGTATGTTGATATGTGGCGGCCTGTGAATTTCTTGACGAGAGAGCAGGCCATGAAGATGATCAAGGAGTATGCTGAGAAGAATAAATAAAAATTAAAATTGTTTTAATCTATTTTCTCCTGACAATTTTTATCTTTGTCTTTCTTATTTGGCTATTTCTGACAATTGGTTTTTTATTTCTAGGTTTTTCTTTC
>JAHWHI010000113.1 GCA_019323355.1 Candidatus Woesearchaeota archaeon
GGAGGTTCAGAATCAAACAATCTTGCAATAAAAGGGGTTCTATTGCTGGACAAGAAGAAAAATCATATTGTTACAACAAAAATAGAGCATCCTGCTGTACTGCGGACATGCCAGACACTCGAGGAAGACGGCTTTTCATTTACTTATTTGAATGTTGATAAAGACGGTTTGATTGATCCAAAAGAATTAGAGAAAGCTATCACATCAAAGACAGCACTTGTAAGCATAATGCATGCGAATAACGAGATAGGAGTTGTCCAAGAGCTGAAAAAGATCGTAGAGATCTGCAAGAAAAAGAAAGTATTGTTTCACACAGACGCTGTTCAGAGTTTTACAAAAGTTGATCTTGATGTTAAAGAAATTCCTGTTGATTTAGTCTCAATTTCTGCCCATAAGATACACGGGCCAAAAGGTGTTGGTGCATTGTTTATCAGAAAAGGTGTTGAACTGAAAAAACAAAATCAGGGAGGGCACCAGGAATTTGATCTTCGCGCTGGCACTGAGAACATTCCAGGTATTGTTGGATTTGCAAAAGCTGTCGAGCTAGCGAATGATAAGCATGTTGCGCAGATGGAAAAACTTAGAGATTATTTTATTTCAAAAGTATTGAAAGAAATTCCAGATACGTTCCTAAACGGAAGCCTGAAAAAAAGATTGTGCAATAACATAAATATATCGTTCCGATTTATCGAAGGAGAGGGTTTACTTTTGCACCTTGATGCGAATGGTATTGCAGTGAGCACTGGAAGCGCATGCACTTCACAATCACTAGAACCGTCGCATGTGTTGCTTGCTATTGGATTAAAACATGAGGATGCGCATGGCGCGATTAGGTTTACATTAAGCAGGTTCACAACTAAAGACGAGCTTGATTATACCTTAAGGAAATTAAAAGAAGCTGTTGAAAACCTAAGAAAAATAAGTCCCCTGGTGAAATAAGATGTCATACATAGACCAATACTCAGATAAGGTAAAAGAACATTTTCTCCATCCAAAGAATATGGGAGAGATAAAACCAGAAGACCTTCATCCCGGAGAAGAATTAGTAGTTGGAGAAGTGGGAAATCCTGCGTGCGGAGATCTTATGACATTGACACTCAAGATAAAAGATAAAACAATTCTTGATGCGAAGATCAAGACTTTTGGTTGTGCCGCTGCAATCGCGTGTTCTTCAATCACAACCGAGATGATCATCGGCAAAACCATTGAAGAAGCTAGAAAACTCACAAAGAATGAAGTTACTGAAGAGCTGGGAGGCCTGCCTCCTCTGAAAGTTCATTGTTCTAATCTTGCTGTTGATGCGCTGAAAAAAGCTCTTGACAATTATGAAAAAGGAATAAATGTTGTGAAAAAATGAATATTTTTATTCTGCGTTTTGGAGAGGTAGCCCTGAAAGGAGCTAATCGAAGAAGTTTCGAGAAACTATTAGTTAAAAATATCGGAAAGCATGTTCCGGGTTCATCTGTGAGACGCGTCCAGGGCAGGTTTTATCTCTACAATGACCAGCTTTCTGAAGATAAAATAATCGCGCTTCTTCGCACAGTCTTTGGGATAGTTTCATTTTCTCCTGCAAAAGAATGCGAACTAGATATTGAAAAAGTAAAATCAACGATTGCTGATGTTGTAGAGAAAGAAAAAAAGAAAAAAAGCATTAAGACCTTCAGGATAACAACAAACCGTATTGAGAAAAATTTGCTTCCTTCTGGGGAGATGGACAGGCAGCTCGGAGGGTTTGTCATTGAGAATACTGGGTGGAAAGCACAGATGAAAGGCATGGACCTTAACATTGGTGTTGAGGTCGCTGACAAAGTCTTTGTCTATACTGAAAAGATCCAAGGTATTGGCGGGCTTCCAGTCGGTATTGAAGGAAATATATTTCTTCTGATCGATTCTGAGGATGCTCTTGTATCGGGTTTTATCATGATGAAGAGGGGGTGTAACATATACCCGCTTGTTACAGATAGCAAGAATAAAGAGGTTGCTGAACGAATCATCTCACAATTGCAGAGCTTTTCGCCTGTGAAATTATCTTTGCATGCGCACCCTGAAACTGAAGTAGAGAAAGTTTCTGAATCTTTTAACATACGTGCAATTGCACTCAGTGACAAGGTTGAGGATATGAGGCCTGATTTTCCAATCACCACGCTCAGGCCAATAGTTGCTTTCCCTGACAAAACACTAAAATTTTATAAAGAGCAAATCGCAGAGATAGTATCTGAAGCTGAAAAATGAAAATTATCATCAAAAAATCCGGAAAACAGGAAATCAAGCAAAAATTTTCAGGCTCTGGAAAAGATTTGCTTGCGAAACTTAAGATCAATCCAGAGGAAGTCCTGCTCCTAAAAAATAATGAACTAGTTGATATTTCTGAAAAACTTTCTGATACTGATATTGTTGAGATATTATCAGTGGTTTCTGGTGGATAATGAAATGCAAAAAATGCAAACAAAAATCTGTTGTTTCTGGTCTATGTAAAGAACATTTTGTTAAATCCTTTGAGAGGCGGTTTTATGATTGTATTGAAAAATATGAATTAATCCAGAAAAAAGACAAAGTTCTTGTTGCTGTGAGCGGGGGGAAAGATTCAATTGTCCTCCTTTATCTGCTCTCTCAAAAGTATAAAGTAAAAGCTCTAGCAATTGATGAAGGAATCCGCGGCTATCGAGAGCATACTTTGAAAGTTTTGAAAGATTTCTGCGAAAAGCACAGTATTGAGCTGACAGGAAGATCATTGAAAGGTGAGTTTGGATACACTCTTGACCAGATAATCAGGAAGACAAAGCTTCGTCCGTGCACAGTATGCGGGATACTTAGGAGATATCTGCTGAATAAGGATAGGTCGTGTGATGTAATTGCAACAGGACATAATCTTGATGACGAGGCACAGTCGATTATGATGAATATATTCAAGAACCAGGTTGAATTGTTAGCTAGGCTAGGGCCAAAGACAGGAGTCATTCCAAAAAAGATTGCAAAAAAACATTTTATCCAACGGATCAAGCCCATGTATTTCATCCCTGAGAGAGAGATTATGGCGTATGCTGTATTGAAAAGATTTGGAGTGCCGTTCACAGAATGTCCGTATGCTTATGATTCATTCCGCGCTTCTATCCTTGAACAATTGAATTTCCTTGAAAACAAAAACCCAGGTACAAAGATGAACATTGTCAAGAATTTCCTTGCTATCCTGCCTAAGCTCAAAGAAGAATTCAAAAGCGGCCGTGTAGGTCAATGCTCCAGATGCAGTGAGCCTGCAAACCAGGACTTGTGCAGTGCGTGCCAGATGGCAGATAAAATCAAGAAGCTGCTTAAACCTCGAAAAACTTTATAAACCTAGGATTTCTAGAAGTAATTTATGATTGATCTTGTATTTCCCAATAACAATGAGAAAGAATTCATCCTCACTGCAAAGAAACTTGGTTATTCTGGATTATGCTTTGTTTATTCTGAAAAAGACAAGAATAATCTGGCTCGAGCAGAGAAACTGAAAAGTCCAAGTTTTAAAATATTTACAGGTCTGGTCTGCAAAAAATTACCAAAAGCAAAAGCAGACCTTTATCTTGTAGAAAACAATGATCGTTTTTTTCTTAAAGGGAATCATGATCTAATTTTCAATATAGAGGGACCGTATGATTTCATCCACCAGCGTGATTCTGGCTTAAATCATATCCTCTGCAAAATGATGCATAAGAATAATACTGCTTATGGGATTTCATTTTCTGCTATCCTAAATACTGCAAATCGTCATGTCTTGCTTGGCCAGATTATGCAGAATGTAAGGCTGTGCCAGAAGTACAAAGTTGGAATTGCGCTTTTGTCATTTGCAAAAGAGCCATTTGAGATGCGCTCTCCTAATGATCTGGAGGCTTTTGGCAGGGTTCTGGGTATGAAGGATGCAAAGAAATCTCTAAATTTTGCAGAAAATATGCTAAAGACCAAGCAGAAGCAGATAGCCAAGGGCATAGAGCGCATATAGGATTTTCTAATAAGGTTTATATATGTAATATTATTTAAGAAGCAAGGAGATGGTGATAGGTTTGAATAAAGGGGTTTATGTACGGATTCTGATATTTATTTCACTTTTCCTAGCACTTTGTATGTGTGTCTCTGCACTTAACATTGCCTTGAGATATGGAGATCCCCGCTTGAACCTGTCAAATCAATACTGGAAGGAAGTTGATACGTTAGGGGATAATTATTACGGTTTCATCATGAGCCAGAATGAGCAGGGTGTTATGAGTAATGCTGGCAAATTCAGAATAGCTACTCCTGGAACATATAATGTCTGGACACGGGTTGTTCCAGATGCTGTTGGCCAGTGCAGATCAGGAGGACATACAAGAAGGATCAATCTTTATCAGACACATTCAATCAAGATGGATACCCTTGCCTGGATCCCAGCTGTTCCTCAGACAGAGCCGGGAGATAATGCATTGAGGTGGACAAAAGTCTATGACAGTATTCAGCTTACTGCTGGAGAACATACAGTTCAATTAATTGATACTGGCGGAAAACAGGAACCTTGCGGTGTTGCACTGATTTACCCGACTTATGCGCACCAGCTTCTATTGACAACAGATTTAAATTTGGTGCCAAACTGGAATTATCTACAGACCTCAGACTCCAATAAAGAAACCTGTGATGCTTATTATACTTGCGAAGATAATCAGAGCTGTTATTCTCCATCTTATTTCTCGCCGTATACCGGAGCAACAAATGTTGCAACAACTGGAAACTGCTGCGGTGACCAGCCGAATGAAAGGTTCACAAAGATTGTCTCAGGAGGGCTTACATTTTACAAGTGCCTTGTCGATGAACCAGACAGTGCGCAGAACATATGCGAAGCTGTAACAGGAGTCTATGACTGGTGGAATCCGGACAATAATCTGGGAACCATAGATGACAACTGTTGCGGAGACGATGATTATGATCAAGGAGTAATCTCAAAAGAGAGTGCAGCAGGAGGCATATATCTAATGTGCGATCGAACTGCAACTAATGCACCTGTTGTCCGGCAGTCAACTAATGTATATGCTGGCAGTGTGTATCAAGTAAGACGCTCTTCGACTGAGGATTATGATGTTCTTGCAACAGACACTGGTAAATTCATTCCGTGTGAATCTAGTACTCCCATACTAACCAGGTCATATTACAAACCAGCTGGAACATTTGCTAACTATCCTTTGTGCGACCCCGTGTTCAATAGCCAGGATAGATGTATACGGGTAGGAGCAAGCGAATACTTATGCAATAGAAAATTCCATGATCGAGCAAGAATATATGAATGCAGAAACGTGTTACCTTCTGGAGGAATATATTCTGCAACAGGATCAGCACAGGAAGGCAATGCAAACGACGAGAATAAGGGGTATGTACTTGGAAAAGCGATCCCTAATCCCTTCCCTGATGACTGGTCTGGTTTCAGCCGTGTTAGTGAAACACCTTGTACAGCTGAATTCTGTACCACTTTCACAACAGCACAGCAGGACACCCTGAGCACAAGCACGTTCAAAAGAATAAAATGGACATTTTCAGATTTTGTGTTTGATATATATTTCGAACGGCCTGAAAAATCAGGAGACCTTGACATATATCTTGCCGGAGACCAGAATGCCGGGACAGCAACAAGACCACCATTACAGGATCAGCTTTCAAAATATTTCACCGGGTCAAGAAAAGAAGGAAATGGAAGATGGTACCATGTCATTATTCCTGCCGGCAGTATCACGCTTACATCTGATCTTGCTGATGCATTTTCATTGATTCCAAAAAGTGCAAATATTGGAAAAGTAAAATTATCCAATCCGCATCTTGAATCTGTGATGTCAGCTGCAGGATACAGCAATTATTATTGCGGAGAAGACCCGACTTATTTCACTGGGATGTGGGTGGTTGAACTTGACAATAATTCAAAAGCTTGTGATGCACAATTGACAGCAGACTGGACAGGGACAATGTGCTGCGGCGATGATTTCATCCCCCACCAGTCTAACCTTGCGGGCGGTTTCAGAGGGGAATTCTTTTTTGACACGCAGGGTATGTGCTTCAATTCAATGAAAGTGCCTGAGACTGGCAGTATACAGCGCATTGAAGTCTCGGATTCATCTGGAAATAAAAAATACAAAATTCTTGCAGATTCGAGCACTGGAAAAATATATTCTTGCGGTGCTAATGAGACTGGATTTACATGGATCTCTTCGCTGGTAACTACAACAATACCGCACAATTATATGGTTGAACCGGCAGTATTATGCACTGCATTCGGCACAACATCCAGAAGTTATTTCTGTAATGGTACTGAATGGAGTGATGCAACTTATACAATCTCTGACCCTGACAATTTTCCTGGAACAATAAAACCTCTTGACAGGACAGTTGCTGCAGAAGATCCAACTGGCACCAGCTATGGATGTTGCAGACAGGACGAATGTTTTGACGGAACAACTTGCGTAGATTCAGAACACGATGACCAGCCAGAGACGCCGACAGGAGGAGGGTTGCTATGCATGCGCGGGCACTGGGTAAATACTACTGTAATATACGATTGGCTGAATGATGAGTTTGGTTTCTGCGCCCAAAGCAGTCAGTGCATCCTAGAGCCTGGCGCAACAACATTGGTCACAACTGATGAGACCTTATCAATATGCAAAGATTCTGGATGGTATGCTGAATCATCTAAGATCCCCTTGCTGCGGAAAAGCCTAGGCTATAACAACAATAAGATCAATGCAATTTATTGTGATAATGGAAAGTGGACATCCCGTACAAAGTTTGTTGCACAGAAAATGCTGGGAGTTCCTTCTACTGATGATTATACTTTAGTATGCGGTCTTCCGTCAGAGGTTCTTGTTGATGAGGGCTTAGGTTTCAGAGCCTATAATCCCGTTGCGAGCTCTGCAATGGATTTCACAAATGAATTTGATTCTGATGTATTCAATCATCTTTGTGTCCTGCAGTACCAAGGAAAAATACTTCTTGGCGCGACGTTCAACAGATTCGGGGATGATATTGAGATCCCTATCGAGAACCAGATCTCATTTGAAAAAGCAGTCTACGAAGCGTTTGACATAAAATATATTGATTTGTCGAGTTGTTCAGGGAGCACAGGGCTTTATGATTTTGAGCCTTGCACCATGCAATCAGATTCAGCAAGCAATCCGAGATTTTATTGGAACAACCTAACACAGTCTTTGATCTATACTCCTAATGGGGGAGATATGTTAAGAAGCAGTTTTGTCTCGAATGTATATGATATCTTCATAACACCGATATTGAACATGCTTGGCATTGTGAAAAGAAATATATTTGAGGTGGCGCCAACACCACTTCAGGACACGACATTATTCTCAAGGCTTTATGTCAGGAAGATCGGCAACAGAAAGATTTTCAGCATCATAGAGCCTAAAAAAGGATCCGGGTCTACAATATATGATTATTTCTCAGCGACGTATGAAAACTTTCCTGAAGATATCTGCGCCACAGTAGATATCTATGATATTGAACGCGCGCAGCAGGCAATAATGTGCCAGAAGAACGGAACACTGCAAAGTGTCTTTGCTGTTGTCGGATCAAACAATCCTGTTGCACTGCTTGCTCCTAAAGATTTTGTCCAATCCTTAACACAACAAAGAAGATTATCATAATGAAAAAAGGCCAAGTCACTGTATTCATAATCTTAGGTATCATCATTCTTGTAGTTTTCTTGTTTGCGTTTTACCTCGTCGCCAGGATGCGCGGAGAACCAATGGAAGAACAGCAGCTGCTTGTTGCGAAAAGCAAACTTCAATCAGAGTCATTGCGTTATTATGTTGAATCCTGCATAAAGAAAGCGAGCAATGACGGCATAATGTTGATCTCTAACCAGGGAGGGTATATCTTTAATGAACAGCCCGGAAGCACACTGTCCTGCTCGACCTATTCCTGTACACCACGACCTGCGATTGAAATTGAGGGGTGGCGGACCCCGTACCTTATAACACCAAATCCATTACTTGTTCCGCAAACGTACCAATACCTGAAATCTCCGTGCGCAGTGAACATGAGCAAGCCATACTGTCGTTATGTCTATGATCCTAATATCACATTTGAACCTTTTATCGGCGTCTCCAGCCTTCCAGTTTTGTCGCGGTTCGAAGGAAGTAGCAGTATCGAGGAACAACTAGAAAATTATATTGCCTACAAGACAAGCGATTGCATTGATTTCGGTGGTGTGACAAACATTACAGGCATCCCATACATTATCCAGCCAGAAGAGCCAGAAGTAAATATCTCTATTACTTCTTTTGATGTTCGGGTGTTGGTGAAACTTCCGATGAAAATTGTCGGAGAGCAAGCTTATCCAGTTGTTGAAGTACAGGATTATGAAATTATACTTCCAGTACGTTACGGACATTTCTATTCCTTTGTCCGGGATCTGGTCAACAAGGAAGTTGCAGATCCAGGTTTTGATATTGCAGATTATGATACTCTTGGTACATATTGGCAAGGTTTCTCAGTGTATGTTGCTGAAGATAAAGTTCCTGGAGACGATCTGATAATTGTTCATGATTCCCAGTCGCACATCGGCCAGAAAATGCTGGAATTCAGGTTTTTGCGGGCAAACCTTCCTCCTGTTCTGAATTATACCCGCGGAGCGAGCTATTCCAATACTTCTGAATTCATAGAATATTTGACAAGTGATATTCAAAGACTAGATGTTCAACCTTTTGCAGTAGATCCTAACGAAGATATACTTTCATACTCCTACGGGCAGTGGGGCCAGCACTTTTTTGAGAAATTTATCAGCACTGGACAGAGCCAGCAGCTTGCGATTGCTGACAGTGACAAATGGATGAAGCCTGGGTATGATGCATTTATCGGTTCGGCTTATCTTATGCTGAATAAATCACGCGATCTTGGAAAACATAAGTTCACAATCAAGGCAGAAGATCCAACTGCAATGTATGATCTACAGAACGTGAATATTTCTATTTGGGATGCTGCAACTTTTACTGGGAGTTAAAGATGTTCAAGAAAGACGAATTAAAATTGTTATGGCCCTTCTATTTACATATCCTATTGGTTCATATCTTTGGAATTGGCGCTATGATCTGGACAGTATATTTTGCGAACAAAGGTTTTTCTTTTTCTCAAGTTGGTGTTGCAATGGCAATAATGGCAATTGGCAGCATTGCATTTGAAGTGCCTACTGGAGCGATAGCAGACATTTTTGGCAGAAAAACCAGTGTTGTTTTGGCATATTTTTTGTATGCAATTGTCGCATTATGGGCCCCGTTTGTTAAATCTTATTATGCCCTAATATCCTTGTTCATATTATGGAGCGTTGCAATATGTTTACAATCTGGCGCAGATGAAGCTTGGGTCATAGATTTTCTGAAAAAAGAAAAGAAACAGGCCTTGATACAAACTTATTATACGAAATGGATAAGTATTGGACAGATTGGAATATTAATTGGGGGATTATTGTTAACTAGCATACTGATTCTGTATCGGGCAGAAGAGAAATATGTATTCTTTGGCAGAAATTTTATTGGGTCCGACGCTGTTTGGTTTATCCAAGCTATAGGAATGTTTATTGCGACATTAATACTTATATTTTTTGCAAAAGAATATTTCGATAAAAAGAAAATCAGATTACACCAAGGTTTGTGGCAAACATTTGTTTATTCGAAAAAAGCAATGCAATACGCGTGGCATCATCATTTATTGTTCTGGATTTTTCTTACAATCTTTATCTTTGGGATCTTTCAAGGTATGTTCGGATTTATTTATCAACCGTTGTTGATTGATTTTGGTTTTGGTCTAGCTGATTTTGGCTGGCTTAGAAGTGCTGCTGGAATTGTCGGCATATTCATACCTTTCTTATCTATGTTTTTTGTCAAAAAAATAAAAAGTACAAGAAATCTTCTTGCATTTACGTTTTTGATTGATTTCGTCATAGTGGCGTGCGCAACCTTATTTTTCGGAAGACTGCTTGGATTTGTTTACTATCTGATTGTCATGAACGCAGGATTGTTCCTCTTCCCGATCTGGGGACCGTTTGTCCAAAGGTATACTCCATCAAAAATTCGAGCAACTCTAGGTTCTGTACGCGGAATGCTATCTTCTCTAGGTACAGCCCTGGGTTTATTCGCAGTCGGTCCCTTGGTTGACCATTTTGGAGCAAAACTTTCACTGAGCATGGCCGCTGTCTTGATTATTCCAATTTTTATCATCTATTTCTTCATCAGAAAAAGGTAAATAAAAACCCAAACATTTATAAAGCAAAACTGGCTTTGAAGAGGATAACGGGATTGAAAGAGAGGTTGGTGGATGAAATACAAGATAATCCTATCATTAGTCTTTATTTTAGCTATTTTATCCTGTTTATCTGCTTATGTTTCTGCTTCGTGCTGTGTAAATGAACAGACAACTTTTGCGTCTGTGACGAATGATCTTACCTGTACTGATAATCTTCCAATGTCTGCCTGTCCAGCAGGATATAATCTTACTGTTGCTTCTTGTAGTGCAGTACCAGAGTGCGGATGTTGTGTATGTACGCCCTCTGCCGGAGGAAGACAAGTTTTCACTTCTGGAGATCTTCGTGTCTCTGATAATTTCTGCGCAGCATTCTGCCAGCAGGCAGCTGGAGATTCAACGCATCAGTTAATATCCGGGCTTACAGCTGCGCAATGCTCTGGCCAGGTGAGTGCACAGAGTGTATCTGGCCGTGTTACGGATCAATCTGGAAATCCTGTGATAGGAGCAACTGTCATTACAAACGCTGGTTCGACAACAACAGATACTGGCGGTTTTTACACGATCAATGTCCTTTCTCAAGTCACGTCCTTGAATGTGACAAAGTCTGGTATTTCAACATCAATCCAAGTAGATACCCGTATCAGAACAACTGGTTGGAATGTAACCCTTACCTTGGCTGCGCAAGTCGCAGACCTTTATGGTAAGGTTACTCCAATCATCAACAATGTTCCCAGCACAACACCGATACAGAATGTAAAGATCAGTATTACAGACGGGACAAATACATTCGACACTGTTACAGATGCAATCGGAGAGTACCGTTTTATTGGAGTTCCATTATCGCAATATCAACTGACAGCGAACAAGTGTGCATATTATAAAAAACAGGAAAATGTACAGGTCACTGCGCCAACAACAAGAAAAGATATCCTTCTACAGCCTGCGCCCGCAGAGATGGTGTCTGGAACAGTACGAGATATCCAGAACAGGATGATCGAAGGAGTAGATTTTATTGTGATCCCGGCAGCAGGAACTGTAACTAAGAGTGATGCTAACGGCCGTTTTCAGATAACCAATCTTAATTCAAATTGCCAGTATTCTATCAAGGCAACTAAAACTCCACAGTACAGCGAGCAGACAAAAGTTGTCAATATCTACGCAGATGATACTGTAACTACCAACTCTGTTAACTTTGTCCTGACGCCAGGCGCTGCTTTTGATTTCTGCGCAGACATTTCCGACTGCAGAGGAGAGGATATGGTGCTCGGAACATCTGACGACTGCGGCTGCCCAGTCAATAAAGTATGCAATGGCCTGACAGGAAGATGTGATGAACGGCCGATCGCTGACTGTTGTGATTTTGCATTCCAGTGCCAGCCTGCAACAGCAAAGCTTGCGCCAACACCACAGTGTTCAGGAAAAATAACTTGTGCAAATACATGCGCAGAGATCATCGCATGCCCAGCAGACAAGAAGCTGAGCAATGCGAATGTAGACGGCGTGTGCGAGTGCAGCGGAGAACTAGTTTCTGTCACACCAAGCATCGCTGACCTTTATGATATTCCTCTTGCATCTGGAAAATATTGCTGTCCTTTTGCTTCTGATCCTGTTTCTAATATTACATGCAAGGCATTGAACAATGCAATCGTCTTTGGTGAAGTTACGAGCAAGCTCACAAAACAGGCGCTTGATGCAGAGATCTATATTGACGGGACACCAGTTCCTGTGACCTACAGTAATGCCGAGACTGGCGAGTTTGAGATTTATCTTAATCCTGACACTGCCCACACTATCCAGTTCAAGCGTGAACCATTATACCTTCCAGTCACGCGAACTGTCCAGGCATACAACCTGCAGAAAGGTGTACGATACCGCCTTGATGTAGAGATGCGCACAGTTGAAATATTATGCAATTATCCAACAACGCCGCCAGTCCCAGATTTCGAAGCAGAACATATCAAGTGCAAGCCCGAAGTCCGACTGAGATGGAACAAGGATTATTGCAGGAATGACCTTGGTGTACAGTCATTTATTATATTGAACAATAATGATGAGAGCCTCTACAGCGTAGATAAAGACCAGGACGAGTTCGTTATCAAAAATCTGGAATGGGGAGAGGTCTACCAATTTTCGATATTTGCAGTCTATGCTGACAGCAACAGGCCGAGGCTGAGTGATGCTGTTACAGTCTCTTTTACACCTGGCGACGAAGAATGTGCCGGGAGGTGTGATGATGATGAATTCTGCTTATCCAATACAGAAAGAAGATTATGTGATGATGAGAATAAGTTGTCTTCTGCAGTCTCTCCAGGATCGTTTGCAGACTGCGCAGAACA
>JAHWHI010000114.1 GCA_019323355.1 Candidatus Woesearchaeota archaeon
CCCAAAACTAATCGCGGATTGATTATCGCTATGTGATTATGATGGTACCAATCTCCTCTAAGCCCTTCTGTAATCCTTTCAGGATCAAAGATAACCCTCCTTTTATCTGCGTGCGCAATAGCCACACCATGATCAACTCTAATCCCACTTAACTTCTGGCTTGTCGCAGTAATATCAATAAAATCGCCATATGACGCAAGTCCTTCAATCCTTTCTACAGCCGCCTCAGGCGTAATTCCATAAACGCTGCCGCTATTCATCCCGTCTCTATCGCCTTCAGCCTGCCAGAAAACATCATATCTAAGTGGCCTTTGCAATAACTTAACCGCTGCAGAATAACCGCCCCTCCAAGTTTCGTCATGTCTTAACTGAACAGTAACTCTATTTCGCCTGTCTCTGGACATTGCCCAACAAAAGAGAGATCCTATTTAAAGACTTATGTCATTCAACCCATATATCTAAGCGCATTCATCATGCAACAATCAGAAATCTAACTATAAAAATACAGAAAAGAATAAAAAGATCCGTCTTATAAGATAAAAATGAAAAAGGCGTTGATAACTGGCATCACCGGCCAAGATGGCTCATATCTTGCAGAACTTCTTCTAGAAAAAGGATACGAAGTACACGGGCTAATTAGAAGAAGCAGCACATTTAACACGTGGAGAATAGAGCACCTTTACCAGGATCCGCATGAAGACAGAAAACTAATCCTTCACTACGGAGATCTAACCGATGCTACAAACATAATAAGGCTACTAAAACAAATAGAACCAGAGGAGATTTACAATCTGGGGGCACAAAGCCACGTAAAGGTTTCTTTTGAAAAACCAGAATATACAGCCAACTCAGATGCTCTCGGAGTGTTAAGGATCTTAGAAGCTGTTAAATTGCTGGATTTAACAAAGAAAACAAAAGTCTATCATGCTTCCACGTCAGAATTATTTGGAAAGGTTAAAGAAAGCCCACAAAATGAAAATACTTTCTTCCACCCAAGAAGTCCATACGGTGCAGCAAAGTTGTACGCCTATTGGATTTCAAAAATATATCGCGAATCAGAAGGAATGTTTGTATGCAACGGGATTCTTTTCAATCACGAGTCTCCTAGGCGCGGCCAGACCTTTGTCACGAGAAAGATAACAGTGGGACTCTCACAAATAAAGCTGGGAAAAAAAGAAAAGATATTTCTCGGGAATCTAGACGCAAAAAGAGACTGGGGTTATGCCAAGGAGTATGTTGAAGCAATGTGGTTGATGATGCAGCAAAGTGAGCCAAAAGATTATGTAATAGCCACAGGAGAATCACACAGCGTTAGAGAGTTTGTAGAAGAGGTTTGCAAACATTTGGATATGGAAATAGAGTGGATTGGTCAAGGAATAGGGGAAAAAGGGATTGATAGGAGGACAGGCAAATCAATAATTGAAGTTGATCAAGGATACTTTAGACCTTTAGAAGTAGACTATTTGCTCGGAGATCCAACAAAGGCAAGGCAAGAATTGGGATGGATTCCTAAAACAACATTTAAAGATTTAGTTAAGATAATGGTAGATCACGATTTGGAGGTCATAAGAAAGTCAAAAACAATTTATTAACAATGGACTTAAAAGATAAAAAAATAATTGTGACTGGAGGCGCAGGTTTTCTAGGGTCTGCTATAATCGAGAGACTATTAAATGAAGAAGAAGTGCATAATGAAAACATATTTATACCACGCAAGAAGGATTATGACTTAAGAAATAAATCCGACGCAGAAAGGATGTTTGACGATTTCCAGCCAGATACTGTTATTCATCTAGCAGCAAACGTTGGAGGCATAGGTTACAACATGGAAAATCCAGGGAGTTTGTTCTACGATAATCTAATGATGGGCGTTAATTTGATCGAGGCCGCACGATTAAAGGGAATTAAGAAGTTCGTAGCGGTGGGAACAATCTGTGCATACCCCAAATTTACGCCAGTTCCATTCAAGGAACAAGATCTATGGAAGGGTTATCCTGAAGAAACAAATGCTCCTTATGGTCTAGCAAAATTAATGCTCTTGGTACAATCCCAAGCCTATAGGAAACAGTATGGTTTCAATTCAATATACTTATTGCCTGTAAACCTCTACGGACCAAATGATAATTTTAAACCACAGAGTTCGCACGTAATCCCAGCACTGATAAAGAAGATTCACGATGCACAAAAAGAAGGCAAGGAAAAAATAAATGTTTGGGGCACAGGTTCTGCATCAAGAGAGTTTTTATACGTAGGCGATGCTGCAGAAGGAATAATCAGAGCAGCCAAGGAATACGACGGGAATGAGCCAGTGAATCTAGGATCAGGTAAGGAAATTTCAATCAAGGAACTTGTGAATCTTTTATGTAAATTGATGAATTTTAAAGGCAAAGTCGAATGGGACAGTAGCAAACCAGACGGACAACCTAGAAGATGCTTAGATACCTCCAGGGCGAGAGAATTTTTTGGCTTCGAGGCAAGAACTTCCTTTGAAGAGGGTCTGAAAAAAACCATAGAATGGTATAAACAAAACCCTGTTGAAGATTAAATTTTATCCTTGTGAATACAAAGGTTTATCTATGTTATAGATTACCCTTAAGCAATATACGAAAGGTATTCCATAAGAG
>JAHWHI010000115.1 GCA_019323355.1 Candidatus Woesearchaeota archaeon
CAGCACCAGCTCCGCCAAGACAGACGACAACAATAACACCTGCAAGAGACTTAACTGGAACATGGGAAGGTTCAGTAGAATTCACAAACAATTGTCCGAACCCAGCGTGCAGATATATCGGAAGGATGGTTCCTCCTTCGTTGATAATGAATTTGCAGCAGACAGGAAACACAGTTGCAGGAAATGTGATAATAGATTTTGCAAACTTTGAGATAGAAGAACTTGTTCCTGGAATGAACTGTGGTACTTTCCAGCAGATGGTGGACAATAGAGTAAGGATTCCGTCGGTGATCGCAGGAGGCACAGTGAGCAGCTCCAAGTTCACGTTTACAGATGTTGGTGGAAACTTCTGGGAATTGATGTTCACAACAGATCTGCTGCAAGGAACAATAAAGAATAACGAACCTGGCTGTATGGGAATCGCATCAAACAAAGTAAAGTTGAGCAGGAAAAGGTTTGATTAGATAAATTTAAATATTCATTCTATTCCAATCCATCCACAATGGCATTAGATGATGAAGAAAGATTAGGAAAAATATACGAGAAATTGGAAGGAGTTCCAGACGACAAGTGGAGAGCGCAGGAGCAGTACTTCGAGACCTCTCTTGGAGGATACACATTCCGTCTCTACGGATCTTATGATGATGGATGTGTCATGGAGACCGGAGTATGTGTCCTGGACAGCAGCGAGCGTCCGTTGCATGACTTTGATCATGCGCCAGGTCTTTCAGATGTCTTTGGACGGCTGGTGAAAAGAGAGCTAGAGTTAGAAGCAGAGAAAGAAGAAGACGAAAAAGAAAAAAGCAAAGGAAAATTCGACGATTTCTTGGATATGTAATTTTTTTATTTTTTCATTACTTTAACCAATGGTGGTATTGCTACAACTATTGCAATGATCAAGTACCAGTACCAGTCAAGACCCAAAATGTCTGGCCATACCTTTGCTAAAAACAATGCAAAGAAGAAAGCGCTCCACTTCGCCAGTTTGATGTCATACCACTTCATCTTTTTTAGTTGAGATCCATACCATTTATTGAATGCCATATTATCACATCAAAATCTAATAGAATTCTATCATTTATATTCTTTATGTAAATTTTAACAATTTATGGACAAGTTTTCTGTCCTCTTCAAAATCTTTCATTTCTGCTGCCTTTATCTCTGCCAATAGTTTTTCCAGTTTTGGCTTTTGATTTTCATCCAGTTTAGCATGGCATTCGAGGATCATCAATATTCTTTTGTATGCTTCCCTGTCGTGAGGAAAACCGCCTGAGTCATAACTTTCCAATCCTGAGACAAGATGTTTCCTGGCAGCACCATCATTTCCAAGCCTGAGATAAACCACGCCTGCAAGCGCATGATCAAAGAATAGAGGATACATATTTTTCTCTCCATTGCATTCCAATGTTCTTTCTGCATCTTGCACAGCATTCTCTGGATTATTCATTCCGAGATGTGCGAATCCTCTCTGAAGATGCCCGTGCGGCAATTCAGGTTTCAGCCGGATAGCTTCTTTTGCATGACCGACTGCACGTTGAAAATTTCCCTGATTGTTGTAAGCGTCTGCCTGGATAATATGATTGCCAGCTTCATCAGGCCATAATGTCAAAAGTATTTTTGCAACATTGGCTTGTTGGCTGTAATCTCCAAGTCTGTTATGACAATGTGCGAGACAAACTCCTGCCTGCCAGACTTTGGAATCCGTATCCATGGCAAGTCTTGCGAATCTTCTTGCACTAGGAAAATCTCCTGCACCTGCCAGTGCAACTGCATAAGCTGCCATCAGAAAAGCGTTGTCAGGTCTCTTTGTCAGTCCGCTCTTGAAATATTCTCTTGCAGATGAGTATCTTTTCTCTTCGAGATATACAAGTCCGGTCTTAAAGCGTGGTCTCTCCCCTTTTCTTTTGGACCAAGATATTAGCTCTAACATGCTTTTAGAGAAAAGGTACAGATATATAAATTATGATGCAAAATCAAATAATTTCTTCTGCTCTTTTATCTCTTTCAATAGTTTGCTCTCCTTCAAAAGCAAATCCAGATTAAAGTTAAACTCTTTCTTTATTTTCAATCTGGCATAATGCAGCATCAATTCTTTTGAGGCAAAATGTATAGGTTTTGATTCAAGAGCTCTTCTAGTGGCTTCACGCACAACCCACACCCCAAGAGGGACTGCATATTCCTTTGTGATAAACCGCAAAGCCAGTACAGAACCCTGTCTTTTCAATGAATTCAATTTCTCTAATATTCCCAACCTAGCCGCATAATACCCTCCGGCAGTGTCGTGTGCATACTCTTTCCTGCCAGAGTACCATTCATTGTCTGTCATGAACTGAATCTTTCCAGTTGGATTCCAGACTGAAACTTCAGCATACGTTTCAAACAATTCGTATGACCATGCTTCAGGAAAAAACAAGATCAGATAATAGTTTCCAATATACCCTCCAAAATAACACTGGAACTCGGTCTGTTTGCTGAACTGTTTGACATTCTCAATCAGATGTTTTCCGATTGTGTCATCTGTCGCTGTGATAGACCATCTGGTTGGTACTAATTTTCGATTCACAGCAAGTCCCAACTGACCAACAGATAGTATCTGCGTCAGATAATTCTCATCAATACCTTTCTCATACAACTGCACCAAGCCATTAGCAGACAACAGTTCTGTATCCGATACAACCTTGTCAACTTTTCTAGGGATGTGCGGGTTCTCAGTGAGCATTGCCTGTTTCAGTGAAGCACTAGGTCCCATCGGCGCCACGTGCGACTGTAAATTAACTCGATAGAAAGGTTTTTTCTCTAATTTAAATTCAACATCAACTGGTTTATTTGCCAGTGCAACTTCCTGTGTCAGCTCCAGGAACTTATTATTTGCATTCTTAACTAGTGACTTGAACCTAGAGTTGATCAGCTGGCTTCGAAAATCAATTATCTGCGGAATCTTATATCCTTCACTGGACCAGAACTGCGGTGCATCATAC
>JAHWHI010000116.1 GCA_019323355.1 Candidatus Woesearchaeota archaeon
CTTCCTCGAGTGTCTGGCATGTCCGCAGTACAGCAGGATGCTCTATTTTTGTTGTAACAATATGATTTTTCTTCTTGTCCAGCAATAGAACCCCTTTTATTGCAAGATTGTTTGATTCTGAACCTCCAGAAGTGAATATGATCTCATCTTTTTCAGCATTAAGTTTTTTCGCAATCGTTTCACGCGCTTTCTCGAGTGCGATCCGTGCTTCTTTTCCAAAAGAATGGATAGAAGAGGCATTTCCATATTTTTGAAGAAAATAAGGCTGCATTGCTTCTGCTACTTTTTTGTCAACTGCTGTTGTCGCACCATTGTCAAGATAAACTTTTTTAGCCATTTTCATTATTTTTGCAGCATTTGCATTCTTTCATATCTGTAAATTCCTTGTGAATCTGGCATAACAAGCCAGTGTCTCGCACAGATTGTAAAATATCATATAGTTCTTTGAATAATTCTTCAGGATTCTGCTTCAGTTTTCCAGCACTTTCCTTTATCTGCTTTTGGACACAGTCATTGAAAGTTATATTGCATCCACGTTTGTTAGAGAAATACTGTGAGATTGCTGCTTGCGTCAGCCCGAGTATCTTAGCTATGTCTTTCTGCAGCATACCAAGACTCTTCATTTCCTTAGCTAGCTCAGACCTAACAGCCGGCAGTACATGCCATACTTCTATTTCCTGTGACGTAAGTTTCATCCCCATAACAATAGTTAAGTTAACTATAGTTATATATAAAGCTTGTGCAAACTATTATTTTCAATATAGAAAATAAAAGAAATTCTATGCTATATAGAGGAATCCCAATAAAAAAGCACCCCCTCATTTCATATGGAAAGAAAATGTGGCTAGCTCGTGTCCGACTTAAATATAGCTATAAGGGCTGCTATAAAAGTCCCCCTCCAAACGAAATAAAGGTATCTATATTCTCCAATATATACGTCCCAGACCGTACTAAATAAAAACCTTTATAAATTCAGAGGATTTCTTTATAAATACAAGGGGGATACGATTACAAAAAATTAAATTCCGGGGGTGGCAAAAATCGCAGCCAAAAAAACTAAAGCAAAAAATAAAACCGAAAGTGGAAAAATACATGTCGAGATAGTAAACATTGTTGTTTCTGGGCAAGTCGATCAAGATAAAATACCATTGGAGAAGATGGCAGCAACTTTGCCTAATACAGAGTACAATCCTGAACAGTTTCCAGGTTTAGTTCTAAGAATCCGAGAACCTAAGACATCAGCTCTTATCTTTAACAGCGGTAAGATTGTATGTACAGGCGCTCGAAACATGGAAAAAGTAGATCAGGCTATGGTAAAGATAGTTGAAGCTCTGAAAAAGATCGGTGTTAATGTAAAATCCAAACCGCAGTACAGTGTACAGAATATGGTTGCATCTGGAAGCATTGGTATGGATATTAACCTGAACACGCTGGCTGTCAAGCTAGAGAACACAGAGTACGAACCAGAGCAGTTTCCAGGTCTAGTCTACAAGTTAAGAGGAACCAAAGCAACATTCCTTTTGTTCACTAACGGACAGATTGTCTGTACAGGAACTAAGAGCAAGGAAGAAGTTGATGATGCTGTCAAAAAGTTGGTTAAAAAACTGAAAGAAGTAAAATAAGATGGACGTCAGTGAACAGATAGACTTGTTCCATCGCTTCATTGACAGTAACCTCAAAGCAGAACTCTTAGAAGTTGCGCGGTCGAAGAACAAGAGCCTGGGGATCGATTTTTCTGAATTAGCAAGATTCAATGTAGATTTATCAGAGACTCTTCTTTCTTCTCCAGAAGATTCTATCAAGGCATGCGAGCTCGCGATTTCTAAATTTGACATACTTAGAAAGATTAAAGCTAGGTTCTATAATCTACCTAAAAGTGCAGAGATCCCAATTGGAGAGATCCGTAGCGAGCATATTGGCAAATTTGTCAAGGTTGTGGGCATTGTGAAGATCAAATCTGGAGTACGTCCCCAAGTCATCAATGCAAAATTCGAGTGTCCAAGCTGCGGGAACATAATCAATATTATCCAAGACGAGAGTTCTTTTCGCCAGCCCAGCAAATGTGGTTGCGGAAGAAAAGGAAAGTTCAAGCTGATTGAAAAGAACCTTATGGATGCACAAAGGATTGTTCTAGAAGAAAGCCCGGAATCCCTAGGTGGTGCGCAGCCAAAACGTATTGATATCTTCCTGACAGATGATATGACCTCTCCTTTTACTGAGAAGCGTACAAACCCCGGGACATCTGTAGGAGTTTCTGGAATAATTAAAGAGATCCCAATCATAATGAAAAGTGGATCCCAATCTGTCCGTTTTGAATTAGTCATCTCTGGAAATTTTATAGAGCCAATGGAAGATGATTTCCTGGAACTTTCTATTGAAGATGAAGAATTAGACGAGATCAAAGCATTATCCCAAGATCCTCATGTATACGACAAATTAAGGATTGCAATCGCGCCTTCCATCTATGGCCACGAGCAAGTCAAAGCTGCTTTAGTCCTGCAGATGTTTGGTGGGGTCAGAAAAGAAAGGCCAGATGGTGTGGTCACAAGAGGAGATACCCATATCTTGCTGATTGGAGATCCAGGTTCAGGAAAATCCCAGCTTATCAAGCGTGTCTCCTTTGTCGCTCCTAAATCCCGGTTTGTCAGTGGAAAAGGAGTATCCGGTGCTGGATTGACAGCAACTGTACTGCGGGATGAATTCACAAATGGTTGGGTTCTTGAAGGAGGCGCTTTGGTTCTTGCCCACAAAGGATACTGTATGATCGACGAATTAGACAAGATGAACAAGGAAGATAGAGATGCGATGCACGAAGCCCTGGAGCAGCAGCAGATCCACATCAGCAAGGCAAACATCCAAGCAACACTGCGGTGTGAGACAACTGTACTAGCAGCAGCAAACCCTAAGTTTGGCCGTTTTGATCCCTATGTTTCAATAAGTGACCAGATAAATCTTCCGCCATCACTGATCAACAGGTTTGATTTAATTTTCCCTGTCAAAGATCTTCCTGACAAAGAAAAAGATAGGAAGATGTCCAGCTTCATCCTTAGTATCCATAAAGATTCATCTTCATTAAAAGATACTCCGGTTCCAACAGAACTGATTCGAAAATATGTTGCGTACGCAAAACAAAACTGCCAGCCTAAACTTACAGATGAGGCAATAGAAGAGATACAGGAATACTATGTCAAGATGCGTAGTTCTGGCTCTGAGGAAGGGGGGGTGCAATCTGTCCCGATCTCAGCCCGTCAGTTGGAAGGGATTATCAGATTAGCAGAAGCTTCTGCACGGATACGGTTGGCTCAGAATGTTTCAAGAGAGGATGCTAAACGTGCAATAGAATTGCTTCAGTTCTGTCTTGCAGAGATTGCAACTGATAGAGAGACTGGAAAGATAGATATTGACAGGATTACTTCAGGAATTTCTGCGAGTGACCGTGGAAA
>JAHWHI010000117.1 GCA_019323355.1 Candidatus Woesearchaeota archaeon
AATCCCAAGATGGATGAGAAAAAAGGTGATGTTAAAAAACGAGGAAGGCCTGTGCAATCCCAGGTCAGGCAGAATATAATTGAGATTCTATATTATATAAAGAAAGGTTATGGTTACGATATTTCCAGGATACATAATGCAGTGTTTCCAAGCGTCAGCATGAGAAATGTTTATTACCATCTAAAAAAAGGCGTGGAGATCGGGGAGATAAAAGTCCATAAGATAAAGAAAGAGGAAGGGGCGTATTCCTGGGGAAACTTCGTAGAGAAAACGTATTACACTCTTGGAGAGAATGCCAACCCAAAAGGGATAAGCAAGATCAAAGGATATCTCACGCGAAGAAAGAAAAAGATGAATGGGAATGGGGTCAATCCAGCCAGTTCACTCCAGGTTCAATAGTTTCTTCATAAAGCCTATCAAGGCCATTGCTTCTCTTTTTGTAAGAAAGGATTTTCCGATCATCCTTTTCCAGACTTTTGCCTGTGTCTGTTTCTTTTCTTCTGTTGCAAACTCCATGTTGTCCAGGATATTGTCAACAAGATCAAGCAGGACTTTTTTCTCTGCATCTGTCGCGAATTCAATATGCTCGTCTATCTTCTTGTCTTTCGAGTGCTTGAACAATTCATAGAAGATTATTGCTGCTGCGTGGCTGGCGTTCAGCACAGGGTATTCTGGAAATGTAGGAATAGTGACCATGAAATCACAGAGGCTGATCTCGTGGTTGGTGAGACCGTCACCCTCTCTTCCGATCAGGATTGTTATTTTTGCATTGTTCTTCTTTGCTTCGAGTTCTGCGATCTTTTCTGCGAGCTGCTCTATCCTTAGGGTCGATCTAGGAATGTTATAGTCGGTTCCTAAAGCGCTTGTGGTTCCGATAAGATAATCTGAATCAAGAAAATCTATTGAAGAGACTGTCCTTGCATTTTCTATGATATACTTTGCATGCTTTGCTCTCTTCATCACCTCGTCTGACTTTGGGTCGCACTGGGGATTGATCAATATCAATTCCTTTAGATTGAAATTTGCCATTGATCTTGCAATAGCTCCTATATTCCCTTCCACTTTCGGTTCTAAAAAAGCGATCTGTATCATACCTGTGTTCTATGAGAAACAGTTTATAAAACTTATCGTAGAAGGAACGGTATAACAAATGCCGCGATTATCAGGAGAAGTGTGAACAGGCTGATCCCTGCCCATAGGTTTATTGCGAATTTCTTGTTCTTCCTGAATACACGCTCAAGGAATGTCCTCAATATCAGTCCACCGTCGACAGGGCCTAGCGGAAGAAGATTTGCCAGTCCTATGAAAAAGTTAAGGAAGAAAAGCCACAGGAACAATAACTTTAACCAATCAAAGAATGAACCAAAGGTCTCATTATAATACCTCCGTTCATTATTGATATTGGTTATCCCAAGATATGGTTTGTCTGGTTCTGTTGGATGGGGAACAGAGGTGATCGAATGCTCAACCTCGTCATTTGCAAATGTGATAATATCGCCTGGCTGCATTTTCTCAATCTCTTCCAGGAGAACAGTCGCGTCCAATGCCTGCCTGCCATTTACCTTATTATATGTAGTCATATCCTTGAAAGCAGGATAGGATGGAACTGTCATGTTAGTTGAATTGAAGCTTATGCCTAACGGTTCAGTGGAGTTCAGGTATATCGGAGTGAGCAGGAACATGACAAGCAAAAGGAAGATCACTCCAGTGACAATGTTCGAGACCGGGCCTGCTGCAAAAACAGAATATTTCTTTATGTCAGAGGCTTTTGCAAGCTTTTTCTCATCTGGCTCGACAAAAGCTGCTGGGATTATCGGGATAAGTGCTGCGAATAATGCGGGGCCGCTGCTCTTGATCTTGAACTTGTGCGCTATCGCGACAATACCGTGGCTGAACTCATGGACAACAGCAAGGACAAAGATGCTGATTATCCAGTGCCAGAAACCAAGTTTTCCTAATCCAGGTATTGACAACAATCCTGGAAGCGCGATCTGCACACCTGCTTCTGTCGCGACCTCTGGATGCAGAATTATCTGAAAAATAAAATGGAACAGTGAGAAGAATACAAACAATACGCCAAGCACTCCTGCGACAAAAGCAATATAACCCAGTATTATGACTGGCCTTCTGAATCTAGTACCTACAAATTTCATCAGCTTGACACCGAACTGTGTCTTGTACATTATGATATAGAACGGGAAAAATATCTTCTGGATAGTCGCATGTTTCTTAGTAGCGAAGAAAATAAGAGTTAAGATAAATAAAAAGATTATTGCAGTTATTAGCTCACTACTCATCTTTCACTTCTCTTTTTTTAAGTTACTATTTGAGCCCTATTTCTTCTTACGTTTAGGCCTTAGGAAAGTGCTCTTGCATTTCTTGCATTTAGCTTTTCCATCTAGAACCTTTCTCATAGATGTTCTGGTTTTAATCTTGCATCTCTTGCAAACAAAAACATTCTTGAACTGCCTTGCGTCTGCTTCATCAAATTTTGCCATTTTCTTTAACCTTTGCTCTTAACCTGTTTCAGTACTTTATCATCAAGTATCACCCAGTACAGCACTTCGCATCCTGCTGTTACAGGACCGTTCTCAACATCTTCTGATATCTTGATATCAAATGTTTCGTATGTCTCCATGTCCATTATGTTTGCATGGTCATCTGTCACAGACAATACCTGCGCTGTTCTTTTATCAATGATCGGGACTTCGACATTATCATGCCCTGGCATGACAATCTCTCTCTTCTTTTCATCAATTATTCCTACAGCCTCAAGACGGACCTTTGCATGACCGTGCTTTCCTGGCCTTGAAATCGAAATGTTTGTCACACGGCATGCTGCGCCGTCAATGACGATTGAGCTTCCTTTCTTTAAGGAGCCTACGGATTTTAATTCAGTTCCTCCTGCCATAATACTTCCCCCTTTAAAATTGTCAGTGCTTTGCAGCTAGCTTAATATCAGCTGCTTTTATAGTTTTCCTACCAGAGTGGACAGCAAGCTCGTTTGCCTTCTTTGAGATCTTCTCGCCGATTTCTTCTAAAATGTCTTTTAGAGCAACTTTGGCGTCTTCTGATACCCTGGATGCACCAGCAGAATGCATTATCTTCTCCATTGCTGCTAAAGGTAAGATTTTTTTCTTGTTCATTTTAAAACCCCTCTTTTATAACTATATTTTTCAAAAGAGAAGAATTATTTATAAAGATTGCGGTTTAGAGGCAGATTTGGGGTTTATTCAATCCAATAAACAGCTCCCTGGACCCACTCGCTCTTGCATTTGGGGCATCTTGAAGGCACGTTTATCTTTGATCTTTCCCTGAAGACAAAACCGCAGTGCTTGCAGAAAGCAGGATCTCTTTTCAGTTTCTTTGGCTTGATTGATTTCTCGATATGCTGGAGATCCTCCTCGATCCTGTGGACCTCGACACGGAACATGTTTGCCAGCTGCTGTATGCTGTATTTTTCTTTTTTCAGAAGTTCTTTTATTTGTTCTCGTTCAGTCAGCACCGAAGATCCACCTCTTGAGACTGAACTGGCTTCCTATCTTTTTATGTTTTTCTCTTTCTTCCCTGTTTTTGACAACAATATCCCGTGGTTTTCTTTTCCATCGCAGAAAATCTTCGATGGCTTTCTCCATTTTCTTTGCATCAGGGAATTCTTTCTCTTTTTGTTTGAACTTTGCAGTATGGTGATAACTTTTTGTTGCAGTTGATTTGAATTTAACTTTCTTGTGAAGCATCTCGTGATACATCACATAATCAAGCAGTCCTTCTGGAGCGTTCTGGAAAAATTTGCTTATCGTGATAGTGTCTGTCTGGTAATTGTAGGAACCTAATGTCCGTTTCGAGAAACCGCCCCATTCAAGATTCGGCTGTTCGATCGTGTTGAAGAAAAAAGTTTCATTCACTTTCCAAAAACACTGCTCAAGCATAGGATCTGTCTTTGTCTTTGGGATTGATTTGTGGAGATTTTTTATGAACGAATTATAGAGATCAATGTTCATCGTGCTTTTGGTGAACCTTTTTCTCTGATGGTTTCTTGTTATCTTTAACAGAAGATGCTGGATCAATCCTTTTTGTATTGTTCTGTCGACATCCCTCCACTGCTTGCTGAGACTGAAGGATAAAGTATCTCCCTTTTTGACAACATTCGCATTGTACGCGCTAAATCTTCCAGAATATTTCAGGGTCAGGTTCGGCATCTCTTTTCCAGGAAAAAGTTCGGAAAAAGATTCTTCTGCAAGTTTCATGATCTCAAAAGATTGAAGAAGTCATATATTAACTTTTGTTTTGTCATCAGCCTGTGATAGGAAACCTTAGGATCGCTGCGACCTTTCCCAGGTCCCTCAACTGGACACCTTCCCGTGTCTCTGTTGAAATAATCTGAACATTTGTGTTGAACTGTTTGGCAATCTTTTCCAGCTCTTCTGTGATGCTCTCATCCAGGGCCTCTGACACCAATAATGTTTCAACAGCCCCCATCTCCAGTGCTCTCTTGACCTCTGCAAGACCGTATGCGACTTTTTCGATCTGCGTCGCTAGCATGTTCAGGAATTTCATAACAATCTCTTTTTCTCCTGCGATCGCCTCCTCTGCAAGGATGTCCTGCGATTTCTCAAGCAATTCCTGGATGCCGAACTCGTCAGTGTAAGTCAGGTCGCGGATCGCGATTATTTTTTTCTTGATACCGTCTATCATTGCATTGCTGTCAATAAAATCCTGTTTTGTCCTTCCAGGACCGCCGATGATAATGCCTTTTAGATTCTCCTTCTGGAAATATTCTTTTTTCATCATGTCCCCTACCTTCTTGAAGAACTCGTTGGCAGCAATATCCCTTAACCTGGAGAAACGCATAGCGCTCTGACCGCCAGCCCTTGTCTTTCCAGGAACATTTGATGTTGCTGAGGACAATATCTGTATTGACTTGCCTTTCAGGAGAGCTAAAGTGGCTTCTCTCTTGTCCATTGTGACCAGGCCATAACATTCTTTGATCTCCAGCTGGTCCATCAGCGGCTCCAGGACAAAAGTCTTGTCGCAACGGTAGATCCTCTGGGTTATTGGGGAAGGCGGTTCAATACTGAAAACCTGGTAGTCTGCTTTTCCTTCCACCTCTGAAATGTTTCCTGAGAAGATCGCAATGCCGTTAGGAGGGGTACGTCCGATGATCTTAAGATGCTGGATCATACGCTCTAAAGCTGAAAGAACATTCTTTCTTGTGCTTGTTGATTTTATGTTTGTGGCAGTTCCCTGTTCGTCCAAGATCTGTGTCATGACCTTGTTTATGTCATAACCTGCAGGAATGTATACACTAACTAATTCTGTGTGTCTTCCTTTGACACCCTCAAGTTTCTTAAGAAATTTCTTAAGTTTGTACCTTTGTGTTTCATCAGCTGCCATGTTCTCAACAGGGTAAAGTGCGATATATAAAGGTTTCTGTAGAAGGAATACTAGTTAAAAAATAAGTCTTGTAAAGAAATTGAAAACTTTTGAAAGGAAACCAGGTGTTTCTTCTGCGTCCAATTTATCTTCAGTCACAGCTACAGGATCGTCCTGTTCAGAAAAGCCTGAGACAATAATGTTCCACTGCTTCTCTATTTCATTTGCGTCATCGCTAACAACAACTTTGATCTTGTACTCTCCTTCCTGGTCTGGAACAAACTTTATTGAGGATTCTTTTCCAGCTTCCACTGATTCTTCAAGCGCTAATTTGTCATCGATGTACCATTCTACCTTCAGGCTGTCTGAATCAAGATCCATTAGCTTTATCTTGTACTCTTCTGTCTCTCCGACTTTGATCCGGGCCCGATTCTCGCTGAAATCATCGAACATTGGCGCTGTGCCAGAACATCTCTCACCTTCAATGATTATCTTTTCATAGTGGTTTAATGATTTGTCGTCTGATTCAACATTTATGATAAGGCTTAGTTCTTCTTCATCAATGCAATCAGGAAGCTTAAGGTTCAGGTTGAACTCTTCCTGTTTTCCAACTTCGATGTCTATTCCTGAGACTGTCTGTGTCGCGATTCCCAGGCTGGGGATTGTTATTGCAACACGTACACCCTCTTGTTTCTTTAGCCCGATATTATCCAAAGTAAGCTCAACATTAAGTGTGTCACCAGCATTATAATTTTCTTTCATGTTTATCCTTGAAAAATCCAGACCTGAAGAAGTTATTTTTGGCTGGCCGATTATGTATACCAAAGGCTCTAGCTCTGTGAGAGGACATTTTATTGTAAGTTCCTCTGAATCTGAGTTCTTCTCAGTGATTGTAAAAAGAGCGCCGCTTCTTGTTCTTCCTTCTCTTAAATTATCTCTTGTGCTCTTCAGCTTGAGATCATCCTGCGAGGAAAGTTTCAGATTGATATGCCTGTTGTTATCTTCAATATATATTGTGAAATCAATCTCTTCATCTTCTGAAACACCTTCTAGCTTGTGCGCTGGAAGTGTCATCTTGAAATTTATCACGTCTCCTGGCTCTTCTGTGTTTCCAATGTCCAACAGGATACCGCCTTTTGCAACAATCTTTGTCCTTGATTTTGAGATTGCGCCATCTGCATTAAGGTCGATTGCCAGGCTATAGTCTGGAGACATGCCGACATAGAACTTGTATCTTGCTGTTCCAAATGTCAAAGTTCCTGTTGCATCAACTCCAGGAGTTCCTGTGTAGGATGCTTCGAACATTCTTCCACCAAGATCGACAAATGTTATCTTCTTCTCATTAGGCTTGATCTTTTCGTATGAAATTATCTGTGTTGTTCCGTCTTCTGCTTCTGAATCTGTCAGTATGAAAAAATCCTCCTGTTTGATGTTGAAATGCTTTTCATCAAGGGATTCTATGAAATGAAGACTGAAAAGATCGTCTCCATAGTGCATCCTTTTCTTATCAAAGTATATCAAAGGGATTGAATAATATTGCCCGTTATTGTTCTGGAACTCCAGTTCGTATCCTTCTTCTCCGCCTTCTGGACGTGTGAATTTGATAGTACTGTCGTCCTGTGTTGTCAGACCCTGGAAATAGATATCAAAATTATCACTAAGAAAAGCGTCTTTATTGTCACTATCCTTTTTTCCAAGAAATTCCTTCAACGAAGTCTGTACTGGAACATAATAGTCTGTGTAAGCTTCAAGTTTGTATGCTATGCTGTTGATGCTTAACTGTGTATTGTTGTTTATCAGCTGAGCCTTGATCCTTGGGTTTGAGCCTTTTATATTCTCTCCGTTTATTTCAACAGACCTGCTCGAGAAATCATTGTCTGCAAAATTGTCCTCTAGTTCTATTCTTTTTGTCCCAAGGAAAAGTTCTACATAATCAGGACGTCCTTCTTCATCTATTAGTTCAAGTTCATTTACTGCGACTATGAAATCCAATTGATCAACAAGCTCAACTTCGCCCTGTTTCATATTTTTTATCAGGATGTCATTTATCCTGAAGGTTACTGTTGTTTCATTATGATCATCATTCAATCTTATTACTAAAAGTTCGAGATATATCTTTTTTCCGTCAACATAGAAAGTTCTTACCTCGCCTTCTCTCAGGCTTGACAAGGATTCTCCTTTTGTAAGCTCAAGCTCTAATTCATTACCATCGACTTCTGCTCTTGAAATTATGTAGTTTTCACCCATGATCTGAAGGATCTCTCCTTCTATGTCTAAGCTGTCATCATCAATGTTGCTCTCGAATGGAGTTAAAAATTCTAATTCATATGTGAAAATATCTTTTCCATTGTCAAAGAAAAGGTAATCAGCCAATTCATTATTATCATCAAAATCATAGATGACTGAAGTGTGCAGTTTTCTTCCTGCTCTGATGTCAGAGTCCAGGAATTCTTTATCTCCTAAAGTTATTGTCTGCTTGTATCTTTGTCTGTCACTCTCAGAGCTGAAGTATCTTGTTTTTAGGATGTCAAGATTCTCTTCTCTGACCAGTTCAAGGATCTGGTTGATCGGCTGGTTTAGCCTTAAGTAATCATCGCCAGCAGGCCTTGTCTCCAATGACTGCCTTACCTGCAGTACACCTTTGTTGAAGGATTCTGAAGCGTCTTTTATGAAAATCAGTTTTTCATATTCATTGTTTCTTTCCAAGCTTTCAAGGATAATGTTGTCGATGTCTGCTCTGACTTCTACTCTGTTGCTGCCTTTATGCTCTGGCTGGTCAAACTTGTACTGAAATTCTCCATGAACTTTTTCTCCTGGCCTTAGCTTTCCAGGATCAAAATCATTTGTAGCTATGCTTCTCTGGCCTGTGTCCTTTCCATTGATGAAAAGTCCTACTTCTACTGGATCATAAATATTCAGGTCACCTACGTTTTCTACTGTATAGAATATTGTAACATCCTGCCCTAATTTAGGATTTGAAGGAAAGAAGTCCATGCTTCTCACTTTCAGATCTGGCCTCAAGACATCGTCATACTGCTGTATAGCAGTAGCTGCATGGATAGTTATGAGTAGTGAGAATAAGAGAATCAATGCTAAACAAACGTTCTCTAGACTCTTCTTTCTTCTAAGGGTCATATGTCGGGCCATATAGTACTACTTCTCAGGGGCGATTTATAAAGCTTACGCCCCTATTTATATATGAAATGAAGAAAAAGAAAGAAAAAGCCTTTATAAAGGCTTTATTCAGAATCTGGCTTTTCGCCTTTTCCAGCGTTTGGATCGTATTCGATTTCTTCTCTTGATCTGACCCTCTTTATGAATTGTCTACAACATCTTGGTTCCCTAAATCAAGGATCTTGTAGATGCCTTCTGGTTCTGCCTCTGTCGGTTCGCCTTTTGTTAAAAAACGATCTCTGACTTCTGCGAATCTATTTGCCAGTCTAGCTTCGTAGTCACTGACTGCAAGTTCGTAAGCCATCCTTCTCTGAAGGAGAACATCTCTTACCCGGCCTTCGCCTGCACCTGTGAATATCCTCAATGTTCTGACCCCTAATCTTACATCGTCTCCTGTACTTGGAAGATACTCAAGGTCAAGCGCACGAACATTTGCCCGGTTATCATTAATGGATGGGAATTCATATGCAAAACCTTTTGACAAAGGGTCTTTAGCAAACAGACCCTCATCTTTTCTGATAAAAGGTCCGCTTTTTTCTAGTGCTGCCATGGCAGCGCCATAATCTCCTGTTTTTCTCAGAGCTTCGATAGCATCTGTTCCGTGTGTAACAATCTCCCTTAAAGTATTTGTTAATTCTGGAACATCTTCAAGAGTACCGCGCTGCAGGCTTGGATGGTTTCCTGGAAAATCGTGCAGAGCTTGTTCTCTATATTTTTTTTCACTGAAATCTAAAGCAGTCATTCCAGGAGGAATAGTTATTCCTGCTTTTGCTAAATAATCTTTTAGAAAATCCTTTTCTTCCTCTTTTTCAGGAGATTCTATAACATCGTCTCTTTCATTATCTAATTTTTCTTCTTCTTTAGGGTCTCTTGCCATTTTGCACCTCATATATAATAAACCATTCTAGTTCGAGAAGTATTTAAAGTTTATGTCAAAGAAAAAGAAGAGAAAAAATAAAATTAAAGGAATTTATTGTAGAGCCATGCAAAGACTGCACCGCCGATAAAACCGTCGATGAATCCATAGATCAATCCGATGATAGCGCCTGGAATTGAGATCACGTAGTACGGATAGATTGATTCTAACAATACCAAGAAACCTGCTCCATATGATGTGAAGCTAGCAATCAATGTCATGATCAATACTATCACGCCCCATAAGATTCCGCACGCAAGCCCGAAAGCTTTTGGATTGAATCCGTCTTTTGGCATTATGCTCATTTTTGTTTTTCTTTTTGCCATCATAAATTACCTAGTGGATCTGGACAACTTTGAACAGTCCGTACAGTGCAAACAATCCAACAATTATGTAGATTATCGCTTCAAGCGCTGGAATGCTTCCAAAGACGATGTTCAGTACGTTCATGTTCTTTCCTGCAAGCATACCGATTCCAACAAGACCCCAGTTCAGACCTCCAATTACAACAAGAATAAATGCAAGCCATCCCAGAGGAGTCATGTGGTGTCGCTTTACCTGTGCTGTTGCCAGTGGTTTTGTTGCTACTGTCTTTGTTTTTCTAGCTTTTCTTTTAGCCATAAAAATCACCTCTTTTTTGATTTATAAGTGATTTGGAGGTTATAAATCTATCGGAACCCATAAGCTTTATAAATGGCCCAAATCAGAGATTTGCATGGAAATCCAACGTAAAAAGCTCGAAGAGATAGTCCTAAGGGCTAGATCTGGAGAGTCCTTTGTTCTAAATATAGGTATCCTTCCTACTGGAGAGTTTGATGAAGAACTTAAAGGAGATATTGTACAGATGAGTGTATCTGTATATGACGGGAACATAGAATATTTCCGCGGAACTTATCTTGGAAAGAAAAAAGACTTGTCGAATGAATTGTGGAGATTAAGATTACAGGTAATGGGAAAACTAAGAGAAGAAAATATCAAATGCAAATATGCGGATAAGGCAATTTTTGTAAACCATGATTTTGAAGAAAAGCCAGATGATGGCAAACCGATTGAGATGAGACGTTCTGATTTTCTGAAAATGACTTATAATACAGTCCAGGTATGCAGCGCACTGGGTGGAAGATACAATGAAGTTTACCTGCACAAGCAGTATCCAATGAGGCCTTTGCTTCTGTCTCACAGAGAGATTTCAAGCTTAGGGACAAGGGCTGGAATGTCCCAAGAAGAGATAGATGAGAATTGCGCAAAAGTCCATAATATCAAAGTGATCCCAGACGAAACATTAGTTCAGGGAACTTTGTTCGATCTATCTTAGATGTATTTCTAGAATATCCTCGTCTTGTAGTACGTGTTCTGTCTTGAGGATTTTCTGTCCGCCGAACTTAGCAGATTTTCCCCAGATACGCGCGAACTTAAACTTTGAGACAAAGTCTTTGTGCAGTTTCTCGCATACATCCCTGACAGTGCAGTTCTTGAACATAATAAGGGGCACTTCCATGTCCGGAGGTTTCCCGATTTCTTTGAGAAATATCCTTATCAATGACAGTCTTTCAAAGACTAGGTTCTTCAGAATCGGAATCAATTCTTTTTTGTGAGCAGAGATGCACAGATCAGGCTTTATCTTTTCTCTTAACTGGTCGAGCTTTTCTTCTGGAATAAGATCTATCTTATTCAGGATGACAACAGATGGAAGATATTTCCTGTTAGCCTCTATGACATCAATGAACTGGTCCTCGTCAATATCCTGCCTGATCACTATGTCTGCATTGTTGATGCCAAATTCTTTCGAGATTGCAGCAACCATATCTTTTGTCATCTTTGTGAGCTTTACTGTTGTGCCTATCCTTATCCCCCCCTTTCCAGTCTTTGTTATTTTGACATCAGGAGGGAGCTGGTCAAGTCTTAATTTCGCGTCACGGATCTCTTTCAATATCGCGTCAAAATGTTCTGGCCTTGTCGCATCCACAATTATAACTGCCAAATCTGCGTTCCGCATTACTGCAAGAACTTCTTTTCCTCTTCCTGTTCCTGCAGCAGCGCCGTGCACTATCCCCGGAACGTCAAGTATCTGGATCTTTGCATATTTATGCTCAAGTATTCCTGGAATAACATCCAAAGTAGTGAACTCGTATGCTGCGATAGGAGAATCTATTCCTGTCAATGCATTCTGCAAAGTGGATTTTCCAACAGAAGGAAAACCTACAAGAATCACTGTGCCGTCTCCAGTCTTCCTTACTGTATAGCCAGCGCCTTTCTTTCCTTTTGACGAAGAGGTCTCCTGTTTCTCCCTGAGCTTGGCGATCTTTGCCTTTACCAGACCGATGTGCATCTGCGTCCTTTTGTTATATTTTGTCTTGGCTAATTCCTGCTCAAGCTCTTTTATCTTGTCTGCTGTCGAAAGCTTCTTCTGTTCTGCAACAAATTCCTTTAGCTGAGCTTCCTTCCTTCTTTTCTTCTTGAACGCCATAGGAGATAACCAGAAATAAGGGGTTTATAAGGTTTATCATCATAATGATTTATATAGGACCTTTTCGTTGATATTTGTATGAAAAAGCTGATCCTCCTGGCAACAATATTGATGTTGTTTCTATTAGTCGGGTGCAGTGTCGAGCCCCAAGTCATGATAAAAGACAAAACAATAACAATCGAAGTCGCTGACACTCCAGACAAAAAGATAAGGGGGTTGATGTATAGGGGAAGCCTTCCAGAGGATCGCGGAATGCTTTTTGTTTTTGATGACCAGAGGATGCAGGGGTTCTGGATGAAGAACACTTTGATATCTTTAGATCTTATCTTCATCAGTGAAGACATGACAATAACAACCATTTTTGAAGCTGATCCGTGCGAGGAAGATCCATGCCAGACTTATGACGCGATCGCGAAATATGTACTTGAAGTGAACAAAGGGTATTCTAAAACCCACGACATAAACGTTGGGGATAAAGTTGTTCTTAAAGGCGTAAAATAAACATGCATCCATAAGCTTTATAAATGCCTAAAAAGAGGATTTTCTTATGGTAAAACGTAGATTTGGTGGGATAGAGTATATGCATAACCATCTAGTAGATGTTGATAGAAAAGGTCGAATGACTATTCCAAAGATAAACCACATGATTGTATACCAGAATAGAAACGGGCCTGAAGCTGATTATTTTATTGGCACACCCCATACTTATATTGGTGAATTTCCTGCAATAGTATTGTTTGATCCTACTGCTGTTGAGGAATCAGATATATTCAACAGACCAGAAGTGCTTCCATGCGATCTAGAAACAATAAAGATAAGATCGCCTCAAAACAGAATTTTACTTCCAAAACATTTCAAACAATTTATCAGACTTGAAGATCAAGCAATTATTAGCGGGCATGGAAGTCAATTGAGGATATGGCGCCCTGAAGTTTATCGAGCTTATAGCGATGCAACCCCAATCGATTGGGTTCTATGGTTTAATGCATCAGCAGGTACAATCTAAAATGAAAATACTAGCGACTGGAGATTTCCACGGAGATACAGACCTTGCAAAAAGGCTGGCTGAGAAGGCTGTGAAAGAAGAAGTAGATCTAGTTGTTATCTGCGGGGATATAACAATGGGTGAGATGAGCACAGACAATCTGATAGGTCCTTTTGTCAAGAAAGGAAAGAAAGTCGTACTGATCCCGGGGAATCACGAATCGTTCGCGACTGCTGATTTCCTGGCAGAGCTATACGGCGCGACAAATCTTCACGGTTATTCTATAAAATCAAAAGATAATAAAGTCGGTCTTTTCGGATGCGGAGGCGCAAATGTTGGTATGCACCAGATAACAGAAGATGAAACATTCAATACTCTGCAGAAAGGTTTCGACAAGATAAAAGATATCCAGAAAAAAATAATGGTTACTCACGTGCATCCTTCTGGGACCAAAATGGAGAAGCTGTGCGTCTTCCCTGGAAGCGAAGGCGTGAAGAAAGCGCTCGAGAAATTCCAGCCAGATTACCTGTTCTGCTGCCACGTGCACGAAGCTGAAGGTCTGGTGGAAGTTGTCGGTAAGACCAAAGTCTTCAATGTCGGCAGAGAAGGAAAGATAATTGATCTTTAGTTTTTGAAGATTCCTAGAGCGACAGGAGGATACTTGTGCCCCTGCTGGTTAAAGATTATCTCATAATCAATTATTTCTGTTGAGAATTTTGTCAGAAAATCACTGATAAGTTCATGAAGAGTATCTATGTTTTCTGCTGAGAAACCCAACTCTGCATTCCACTCCCCAAATAAAAGAAAGCTACGGCCTATGTTTATTTTTTCTGCTGCAAAACCTTTGAGCTTGGAAAAGATCTTTTGTGGATCCTTGAACCGGATCAACAAATTTCCCCACACAACAATCCCAAAATCCCTATGATTAATATTTATCGTATACCCTTTGATTATTCCTGCA
>JAHWHI010000118.1 GCA_019323355.1 Candidatus Woesearchaeota archaeon
ATACCCAAGATCCAAAGAAGAGCATAAGCAGATACGACAATTTTATTGTGTTGAAAAGAAAGTTCAAAGGAGATCCAAACAAAAAAGCATTTCTGGAGAATCTTTTGCAATCTATTAAAACAGAGGATATCAATTCCGGAGACATCGCGCTTCCTGAATTTATTGGACTGCTTCTAGAAGCAGATCCTGAATACAATAAGGAAAATCAGTATAAGCTAAAAGGGCTGGAAAACAGCCTGGAGTGGAGGTAAAACAAAAATGGTAACAGCACAACAGCTAAAAGAAAGAATGACTGTTTTGAAGCTGAGGCTGGGCGGAAATGATAAGAGTCTGACTTGGCTGGTAAGTGAAAACCATGAAAAAGGCAAGCTAGAGCATTTCAGTGCATTAGATTGTGTTGATTTCATGACAACAGACCCGACAATTGTGAAAACACCAGAAGATACGCGGTATGTCCAGGCAATCAATGCCTTTATCTCAAAGGAAGGACATGGCTATTATTCCATTGGCACTGTCAATATGGGAACAATGGTCTGCGCAATCTATCTGAACAGGAACGCCCAAGGAGTTTTGGTGCCAGAGATATATCAAGACGAAAGGAAAGAGAAGATAATAAATCGTCTTACAAACACCACATCAAAAGGCAAGCCGATCTGGTATCAGGAACTGAGGATTATTAGACCAAAGATATTGGGAGCAAAGTATGAGTGATAGTAATTACTTATGCAAGAGGCTTGAAGATGCAGACAAGCCTTTTGTGCTGTCAAGCATAGATGATACTATCTATCTCGTAGAATACGGTAAAGAATCTTCTGACTATCTTGAAATAGATGAAATAAGGACTGCGCTTGTCCCTTTTGGAAATATCAAGACAAAAGAGGATGAGGCAATAGAATATGCAGATGTTGACAAGTATCAGGCAGAGATAAAGGAGCAGTTTGATGAGATGAACAGGAAAAAGATCGAGAGAGAAAGCAATGAAAACAACATGCTGCTGTTTAATTTCATAACATATGCATTTCTTAACTATATCAATATAGATGGCGGAGAGATACTGCCGAATAATCCTGCAAATCTTGTATCTAATGTTGATACGCGAAAGTTCAAGCTGAATTCAGGAGAGACTGGCTCTGTCCTCAAGCGGACAATAACAGCAAAAGATTCGTTCTTGATTATCAGGGACAAGTGCTATAAGCTTGTCGAAAAAAGAGGGAACATTCCAAGATCAGAAGTGATACAGCTGAAAGGCAGGCAGTTCTGGCCAGAGTTTGTATCCACATCAAAAGAATTTTATGAAAAATATGACGCTTGCATCAAAAAAGCATTTGAATCAAAAATCAAGGAATTTTATCAGGCCGAGATTGCACAGCTTCAGAAAAACAAGACAATGCATTCTGAAATTGAACAGATGCTTTCAGCAACACATAAAGAAGATGCAGATGGCCAGATTGGATTTGCAAAAATAGATGGAAATCATTATCTGTATATACATCACAGAGGGCCTGCAGACAAAAAATTTTATTATCAAATATTGTACGGGCAAGGAAAAACAAGTTATGGCTGGTTTCCGCCATTGATGATTGGAATAAACATCCTTGCAGAAGACAAACATCTCAAGTTCAGGATATCATTCACAGATAAGAATGATGTTGATTGGCATCACCCAAGAATTCTGCGCCCCTTGCCTTATGAGCATCCTGCAGTTCTTAGAGATGAAACACCAGATCTTTGTCTGCTTGGCGGCGGATATAGCTACAAAAAACAGAATGTAGAGTATACTTGGAAGCAGCGCAATGAGTTTCTTAAAGAAATAAAATTAATATTCGAACAGGCAACAGAAGCAATACAAACAGGGTGGGCAGATGAATCTGCTGGCAGATCATTTACATATCATGATGGAATAAAAGGGGAAAAATTTCAGAAATATAAGGATCTTAAGATGCCTGTTGGTTGGGCAGATAATAAACTAAGGTGGGGATTTTAATGAAATTTTCAAACATAAGCAAACAAGAGACAAAAGATGTAATTCCGGTAACAGAAGCAGCGCTTGAAAAGATCTAAGATTGCGCAAATATAATGGACAGGCTTGAGTTTGGATGTGTAACCTGTGCAGATAAGAATTCAGAAAACAACGGCAAGAG
>JAHWHI010000119.1 GCA_019323355.1 Candidatus Woesearchaeota archaeon
ATTATTGACAATCAGGTCAAAACCTGTTGCCTTTGCAGCTTTCCGACCACCATAAAGTCCAGACCCAAACACTGCAGGCCCTGTAAGGATCTTGAAACACCTGAACTCTTTCAGCATAGGAAGAACTTCAGCAACAGTTCCAGGTAGAGCAGATAGGTATTTTCCAGGGGTATGCACTCCAGCAACAATAATCAGCACGTCAGTACTTCTCAAAACTTTGCCAGCATCATTCTTTGTCCTGTTCTTTATCTTTATATTCGTCTTCTTCTCATTATCTCGCAGAACTTTCTTCAATTTCAGTTTATCTTTCTGAAGATCATAGTATCTAAGATCATCAATAGTAAGATAAAAAATATCGTGCTTCGCTTCAAGAACAGCGCCCGCAATATATCTAGGATATGTTCCGATGTAGGGTGGAACACCAAGACCTGCTGGTTCGTCAGTATAACAGTCAAGTATTGTAAATCTCATTTGTTCACTTCTAGATATCTCTTCTGCTTCCTTGTTGTGATGTCTTTAGCACCCGCTTTATCTTTGCAGTGCCAACACCTTCAATATTTATGGGCGTTTCGATCTCAAACTCAACAACATCATTCAGTCTGTACTTGGCGAGCTCGTTGAACGCCTGATATTTGGCATTGGTCCCACGTAATCTGACAAAAGCTACGCTTGGTTTGCCTGTTTTTCGGTCATACACAATATTGTCAATCACTCCTTCTGGCATGCTGAAAGCTATGAAAACTATATATAAAAGGGTTTCGGGATATTGCAAAAGGTTTTTAAATAGCCTATTGGTTTCAGCTTACATTGCCTCCGTAGCTTAGCAGGTAGAGCGGTCGGCTGTTAACCGACAGGTCACCAGTTCGAGTCTGGTCGGAGGCGCTCACGGGCCTGTGGCTTAGCCTGGCTAGAGCACTCGACTGATAATCGAGCGGTCCCGCGTTCGAATCGCGGCAGGCCCATTTTCTTTCTAAAGCCTTTAAAACAGCGGGATTTCCCCTTTCAAAATCTTTATATAGTAGTTTGTCATTTTGAAGAAAAGAACAATAGATGTTATTGTTGAATGACAACTTAGAGGGGGATGTTATTATGAAAAGAGCGGTTATAGTATTATTGATTCTTAGTATATTTGTAATCAGTGCATGCAGTGGCATCACTGGAAAATCTACTGACAGTGATCTTTCTGAGATTGACAAGGAGATCAAAGCTCTGCAGGAAGAGCTGAGAAAGAGCGAAGACCTGGCAGAGGATCTTGGAGCAGACGAAGAAGAGATAGACGAACTTGTAGAGACAACTGAAAAGGTGACAGATATTGACAATCTTAAATTAAATGATGATAAGAAACCGGTCCTTAACACCAAAAAGCTGCCAAAGCTTGAAGTGCAGGAGACAGAGACTGTAAGATTAAAGATTGAAGCTAGTGATGCTGATAAGGATGCAATTTCCTATACTTTCAGCAAACCTCTTGACTCAAGAGGACAGTGGAAGACAACCTATGGCGATGCAGGCGAATATGTTGTTACTGTCACAGCTTCTGACAAAAAACTAAAGACAACAAAAGATGTCCTAATTATTGTAAAAAAGAAGAACGAGGCACCAGTCATCAAGAACATTGCGGATATAACAGTCACAGAAGGACAGACAGTTCGCATAAAACCAAGTGTGACAGATGTCAACAAAGACGATATTGAAGTTAAGATTTCAGCGCCAGTAGGAGACGATGGAGTTTGGGAGACAGACCATAAAGATGCTGGCAAATATCGTGTAACTGTATCAGCTTCAGACGGAGTACTGAAAGCAAACGAGACAGTCGCAATAACAGTAGTCGACAAGAACATGCCGCCAGAACTGAAAGGTCTGGATGATATCACAGTTAAGGAAGGAGAGACTGTAAGGATCAAACCAAAAGTCGAGGATCTTGATGGTGACAAGATAATCCTGACAATCTCTAGTCCTGTTGGAGACGATGGTGTCTGGGAGACTGGATACACTGACAACGGCGAGTACAAGATAACTGTGAAAGCAAGTGACGGTAAGGACACTACAACGCAGACTATCCAGCTTACTGTACGGGATGTGAACCTGGCGCCAGAGATCCTAAGCATATCACTTGAATAAATTTTAATTTTTTTATTTTCATATTTTTTGGGAGGGGGTTAATTTAATGGACAGACGTATGATTATAGGTATCCTAGTAATTCTACTGATAGTTGGGATAGCTTCTGCGCAGACCCTTCGTACTTTTGAAGTTGATGAGGGAGATCTGGTTAAATTAAAATTGGACGCAAGAGATCCTGACGGAGATGAGATAACCTACCAGTTCGAACCTCCTTTGGATGTGAACGGTGAATGGTTAACAAGTTATGATAGTGCCGGTGAATACAATATAAAAGTTACTGCAACCGATTCAATAGGAGAAGAAACTTCTGAGACTGTAAAGATCATAGTCAATGATGTGAATGTTCCTCCGACAATCCCGAGTGCAGAGATTACTATCAATGAAGGAGAGCTGCTTGAGCTTCCTCTACCAGAATATGATTTTGATGGTGATAAAATCTCTTATTCAATAGATAGTATGACAGACGAGGACGGCAAATGGCAGACAGATTATAATGATGCTGGCCAGTATGAGATTATAGTTACATCACGTGATGGAAGGTACACAAAAGACGGAAAACCTGCTTCTTCAAGAGCATTGTTTCTTGTTACTGTTAACAATGTAGATCAGCTTCCAGAAGTTGAAAACATTGAAAAATCTATATTTGAAGGAGAACGAGTTAGATTAAAATTTCCAGACGAAGATCCAGATGAAGAAGTAATTGAATATATTATAGAAAACCTTCCAGAAGGCGCTGTGTTTGAGGACAATGAATTTGAATGGACGCCTGATTACAATCTCATAACTGAAAAAGATGCTGCTATCTATATAGTATCCTATCGAATTCCGCTTAAAAAACGAAGTTTTTCAGAGGCAAAGATGTTTTTGATTCCGGTCATTGCGAAAACAGAAAGTGCAGAAACACAGTTCAACATAACAATCTATGTTAAGAACAAGAACAGAGCCCCTATTATAGGAGGCATTGATGATAAGATAACAATACAAGAGACAGAACAGCTTGTCCTGGATGCGGACATCAGTGATCCTGATGAAGACCCATTAGAAATCAGTTATTTTATGGGAGAAACAAAGCTAAAGAGCAACAAATTTATCACAGATTATGATAGCGAAGGGAAATACACCATTACTATTGAAGCTAGCGACGGCAATCTGACAACAGCAAAAGAGGTGGAGATTATTGTTGAGAACAAGAACAGGCCTCCCTACCTGAAAACAGACAAAGTTGTTGTGAACGAAGGAGAGAAAGTCACGATCTTGGTTGAAGCAAATGATGATGATAATGATACTGTAGGTATCAAAGCAATTGAACTGCCAGAAAAAGTTGATTATGACAGAAGAGAAAGTGTGATTGAGTTTGAACCTAAATTTAATTTTGTCCTTCATGATAATAATTATACTGCAAACTTCTTTGACTATGCTCTGAATAAAGTATTTGGTACAAAACGGTTCCAGAAATGGTTGTTCACAACATTTGAACTGGATGATGGCATTGATGAGGTCGAACGCAATTTTACTATCATTGTGAAAGATGTGAATAGAGCCCCTATTCTTGAGGATATCCAGAGCAGGATCAAGGTAAGGGAAGGAGAAGAGCTATTCATTCCATTGAAAGGCTATGATCCTGACGGTGATGAACTTACATACAAGTTCAAAGGGCTTGTCAATAAAAATAACGCGACAATCGATTATGACAAAGAAGGAGAATACAATTTAACCATCATTGTTACAGACGGCCAGCTAAAGGCCTCGACTTCAGTCAGGATTGAAGTCATTGATATGAACCGGCCTCCAGAGATGCGGTTGAAGACAGCTTCAATAAAAGAAGGAGAAACACTTTATCTGCCATTGAAAGCAAAAGATTATGATGGTGACAAGGTAACATTCGAAATAGAAGAAGCTCCAGAAGATGCTTATATTGATAATGACACACTAATATGGACAGCACCATATCATACTGTCCAGCACTATGTGATTGATGAGAATAAACAAAAGATCAGAAATCCCTTGAACTACAACGAACTTTTGTTCGTGGTCGTAGCTTCTGACAATGATTATGACACAATTGTGAACACAACTATCAGGATATACGATGTTAACCAGCCTCCTGTGATCAAGGACTGGTATCCAGCAACAAGATTCAGGATAAAACAGGGCGAGAAGATGGAATTCTTTGTCAATGCAGAAGACCCTGACGGCGATGAACTTACATATACTTGGTATCCTACAAGATTCAGAAAGATCCTAGATGATAATGTTCACGTGCGGAAGATGCTGACTCTTGGCCTGAGAGATTTCAAAGTAGTTGTCTCTGATGGAGAACTCGAAGCCGAGAATGCATGGCAGTTCTATGTGCGTAAATAAGTGTAAAGTTTTATATAACGGATATAATTAGGAATTCTGATGATAGCGCAAATAACAAAAAATCCTGCAATAGATCTTGCACTGGACACTATAAAGATCAAAAAGCAGGCTCTAGTCTTTGTCAACAGCAAGAGAAGCGCAGAAAAGACAGCAGAAGACATTGCAAAAGCAATCAAAGAGATAAAACCCGAGTATGAAAAATTATCCCACGACCTTCTTCACGCTATCTCCAGGCCTACAAAACAGTGCGAACGCCTTGCTTACTGCGCTAAAAGGGGCATTGTCTTCCATCACGCAG
>JAHWHI010000120.1 GCA_019323355.1 Candidatus Woesearchaeota archaeon
TCTTCAATAGAAACAGCTTTCTTCACAGCAGCTGCTTCTGCAGGTTCTTCAGAAGGAACAAGATCAATCTGGGCATTTATGATCAAATACTCTCCTTCAGCACGCAATCTTAATGTATGGCCCTCTGGAAGATACTCTTTGACCAAACTGTCAAGTACAGAAAGCTCTATCTCTCTCCGGGAAAGGTATTGAATAGGATCTTCTTTTTCTGGTTTTTCTTCAGTTAACTGCCTGTTTATTATAAGTGTAAGATACTCTTCTGGTGTGATACCCAGTGCTTCATTCGCAAGGATGAATTTTCTTTGTATTTCAACAAGCTTTTTCTTTGCTTCTTCAGGATACAATGTCATGAATGTGAAGTCAATCTCCTCTCCCCTGAAATAAACAAGGCTGGCTGCTCTGATCCTATAGAATCCATAGTAATCACGGAAATCCTTCCACTCAGAAATATCCTCTCCAGCTTCCTCTCTTGCTTTTAATATATTGTTGAACGTATATTCTAGTACACTCTGTTCATCAAAACCAAGAAGCAGCCCGATTGTATCTGTATCTCCAAGTTGATACATATACCAGTTCAGATCTTGATCAGTTTTTATTTTGTCGATCTCTTCAGGAGCTAACGGTTGGGTTCCGTCAGGGAGGGAAACTTCAGAGTATTCTTCAAGTGCTTTTTTTGTTTTGTCTATATCATAGATTACATAGTGTACATTCAGAACCCCTTTTTTATCGACAGTCTCAAATCTTACCCAATCGATCCTGAACAGTTTAACAAGTTCAGGAAGTATTTTATCATATTCAGCAACATTTGACCAGTCTTTAGGGTATCCGTCAAAATAAGCAGGCCTCATACCTAATATCACACTGGCAAATTCAGGACCAATGATCCATCTTTTGTTCTCAGGCATGCTCATTATGAATTTATTCAACTTTGCAGCCTTCTCTCTGATAATTGTATCTTCAACAGGCTCCTCCCTGATAACCAAAGGCTCCTCGACAACTTCGATCTTTTTCCGGATATCTTCTGCCAGCTTAGCGAATCTCCTGAATTCATCAAGAGTCATGATACCTTCAACGTCTCGCTCATCAATATATTCGATATAATCTGCAAATCTATCATCTTCATAGTTTACAATATCTGTTATCCGCAGAGCTGCCCAGCCAATATCTACAAAATCTCCAACAGCAAGTTCTTCAATTGGTTTTTCTTCAGGTTCTGGATAAGCTGGGATCTTCAAGATGATAGTTTCCTCTTCAGGCTCGATCTCTGATGTAATTCCTTCTGCATATCGGATATATCCAATCAGTGTATCTATCTGCATAAACCCTTCGAATCCGGCTTTGTTCCTGTATTCAACCACTCCAGCTTCATCTGGAGCTGCAGGTAGACTAACTTCAGTTATCGTGAAAACATCCCACCCAAGATCATAGACACTTCCAACTTTGATGTCTTCAATAGAAACTGCTTTTTTGACCTTGGCTTCCTCTTCGATTACTTCTTCTCTGAATGCAAGAGGTATTTCTGGAACTTCAGGAACAACCTTTTCTTCTGGTTCTTTCTCTTCAGGAAAGACCCAGTAAGCAAAATTATAACCAAGAACAACGAATGCAGTGATAAGAAAAGCGCCGATTAATGCACCAGGAATAACAAGAAGACGCGAATAATCAAAAGTAGTCGATTCGCCAGTTATCCCCCCAGGAATAGGAATTCCCTGGAATACCAATGCTGCAACTTTCCCTTCGCCCTCAGCAAGTCCTGGTCTTTCAGGTCCAAAAGTCCAGGAATACAGTCCTGAAAGAATAGGCCATAAAATAGGTGAAAGAACCGCTCCGATAAAAAGAGCCCCCATTGCCCATCCAAAAATAGCAGATGCTGTTGTTAACGCTTTTTCAGTCAGCGAAGGTTCTTTTTCTTCGACAGAGACTGCTTTCTTAACTTCAACTCTTACAGGAATCTGTGCAGCTTCCATGCCAAATATGTCAGCCTCTCCCCACGCACTTCTGTCAGTCTCGCGCATCTTCCAGATATCAACCAATCTTTCCTGTGCTTTCACTGTCATTCCAGCTTTGACATAAGCTTCTGCCATCATTCCTGCTGTGTGCGCTGTTGCTTCTCCAATTTCTTCATTTAATGTGTGTGCAAGTTCGTGTAATATTAGAACAGAAATCAATTCAGAAGCTTCCTCTGCATTCAGACCGGCAATCAATTTCTTTAGTTCAACAGTATTCACATAAATATTATTTCCAATTACTTCAAATACTCCTTCAAGAGTATCATCTCTTATTATCTCTGCACCATTCAACATTCCCTCTTTTGCAAAGATTGCATAAGGAAGTATTATTTCACCATCTACGACACTGACCCTGTCAAGAATCTCATCATAATAACTGAACACTTCATCTCCAAGCACTCCTGCTTTTTCATAATCTAGATTATCTAACGATCTTACACCAGCATATCCTACTTCAATTATGGATCTAGGAAGCGTGGATGTTGTTGGCTCATACTTCCCCACCCCGAGCTCTGCTGCTCGTGCATCCATTTCTGCTGGGGAATTATAATCGTCATGAGCAGAGCCTATACTCAAGAATCCGTCCTCAACTGGAACAAACACAGCTCCATCTTCTTTCTCAAAGAATTCCTCCCCATTATAGATAGTGCCTATAGTTATAGTTTTATCCTTTTGCTCCTGCTGGCTCAGCTTTATACCTTGCATAAAATAAGAACTGGCATCAGTTAGTGCCAATCTTTTATCTGCAATACTGTACCCTACTTGTCCACGGTTTGTCTCTGTCACAATGACAGGAAGGCTTTCAGCTCCATTCTCTTGAAGATAATTATATAAGTTAACTGCAAAGTCATAAGAATAACAGGAATCAATCATGATGCTTATTTCTGAGATTGGTGATCCTGTTGCCTGTCTTTGCAATAGTGCTTCTCCTAATTCTAAATAACTTATAGCTCTAGGATCTCTTAACTCGTCAGAAACTTCCTGTCCAACCCGTCCAGCGCTTAGCCATTGATGTTTTGGTCCGCCATGGCCATTGAACCATATTGTAGTCGGCCCAAAGCTTGAAGTGATTACTGGAAGAATTGCTTTTTTAGCAGCAGTACCGTGCAATCCTCTTTCAATTTTATTCGGATCAACACCAGCCTCCAAAGCCATATCAACCATCTCCTGTTCGTCGAACCTGTCAACAAGCTTCTCTCCAGGCCAGATTTCATCATGAGTGATTGGGATTAAGAACTGGGTCTCTGCTCCAAGAAGTACTCTGTTTTTATTTTTCTCTCTTTGTGTTAAAACATAATCAAACGCCTGCCCTCGCTCTGCGGGATTTTTAAGATCTAAATCTAATCGCTCTGCCACTCTGATAGTTGTCAAAGCAAGGGAGAACATTGTAGCTCGGTCATCATAACGGGTCTTAGATAGGAAATAATCATCTTCAAGAAGATAGGGAAATTGTTTTACTTCAGGCATTTCTCTAAGATTGAATCCGGCCATCAGCTCATAAACTCGGGCAATTTTCAGCTCTCGTTCTGTTTCATAGAAATCTGACAGTACTTTTGCAAATTTACTAAGATGAATTTTATTAGCTTGCGTAAACAATTCATTTAGTACTGAAATTGCTTCCACCATTTCTCCTTTTTCAGCTGATAGAGAAATTTTTGAAAGTGCATCAACAACAAAATAGGCTGGAACCTTTTTGTCAGGCTCTGTCAAAAGATCTATCAATAATCTCGTAGCAATTTGACGGTTGCTTTTTGAACGCAACTGCTTTAAGATTCCAGAGATATACTCATAAGAGATTTCAAGAAGAGGATTTTCATATATCTCGACAAGATCCATTATATATGGCTGTATTTCACTTTCATCAACATACTCTACAATATAATAAAGTGCCAAGCCAGCCCTGCCAGCAGTCCTGTGATCCGCAGAAAATCCTCTATATCGCTCATCCTTCAATATTTCAACTAAGGGCTCTATTGCAGGAGTAAATATATTTGGATCTACCATCTCTCCATGTCTTTTTGCGATTTCTCCAAGAGCGCTGATTGCGTCGTCTTTATATGGATTTTCAGGATCTTTGATGAAATTTATCAACGGAGTTATAGCTGGAATTACATTTTCACGGATTTTTGCATTTTCAATTGCCAGGCTTAAAGCAGCTATTACATAATCTTTTCTCACCAGATACTCTGGATTTTCTAAAGCTTCAAGCAACGGAACAATCGAATCATCTCCAATAATGCCTAAAGTTTCATGCAATTCTGGCTCGGAATTTGTCAGCAGCAATCTTACAAATGTATCTATCAGAGAATCATACTTGCCAGGGGATCTGCCAGTATTCTTAACAATAGTTTTGATCAGCCTTAGGATATCTTCTTGATAAGGTTCATATTGCTCGTCTTCAAGCATAACAAGTAAATCAGCAGTTGCCATATCCGTTATCTTAGGATCAATTTTATACCTATTTTCAGCCATAATCCGGTCCATCAGTTCTGTAATTTTAGAAATTTGGGAGACATAACGAGGATCCATAAGCATCGCACTCAGCTCTTTGAATACAGGCTCCCCAATCTTAGGTAGAATTACTAAAGATTGAAGCATAAAAGCTTCTCTAGCAAGAGCTAATTCAATAATTTTTTCTATAATGTGTTCTTGAGACATGGATAGATATTCCAAGGCCATGGAAAACTCTTCTTCAGTTTGGATATCATTAAGTCTCTTTGCAGACTCGATTATATTTTCAATCTGTTTTTGCGTATCTGCAAGAAGGATATAATGTTCATTAAGAACTTTTGGCTTCTTAGTCATTACTATCGTATCTGTTTCTTCAATTTGAGACCTGCTTTTTGCCAAAATCTCTTCTTTTCTGTCCCAGAAATCTTCAGCTTCTTTTGCTTTGATTTCTGAACTAACTATATAATCAGCAAAAGTGTCAAAAGGCATTATACCAAAACGATCTTGGGAGTCTGTAAAAGAAATGATGCCCCGTTCATTTTTTGTTTTCGGGATACTGACTTCACTTATTGTAAGCTCGCCCCACCCAAGGTCATAGACATCTCCAACTTTAATATCTTCGATAGAAACAGCTTTCTTCACAACAGCTTCCTCTCCGACAACTTCTTCCCGTAGTGTTATAGGCTCCTCAAGAAGCACAGGAACTTCTTCATATCTTGAAAGAAGCTCTCCAAGTTCGCTTGGGACTTTATTCTCCAGCCAATACGTGCGCAAAGGATTGATAGCATCTTCCATATATTCTTTTTCAGCCCGTCTGCCGATACTGGTCAAGGCGTACACTGCAGAAAGATGCA
>JAHWHI010000022.1 GCA_019323355.1 Candidatus Woesearchaeota archaeon
CTGTAGACGGCCTGTTTCCAATGGACCGTGTTGATATTGAAGTAAATGTAAAAAGCCTTTTTACAGAAAACACAAATCCACGAATCGAGGATATCGAGCTTGATATTGAGATCCAGAATATTGCTGACAGAGGCACTGATGATATCAACCTAGAAGCTGTTGAATTCTATCTTGATCCAAAAGAATCAAAAGATTTGTCAAACTTTGAATTCATTGTTCCTAAAGATGTAGAGAACAACAAGCTATACACTATCCTGATAACTGCTCGAGGAGAGGATCAGGAAGGAGTACGGCATACTGTTGAATTTCGTGGTCAGATCAGGACAGAGCGAGCTGCTGATGATATCAGGCTTACAAAGTTTGAGATGTATCCTGAGAACATAACCTGTGAGGATGAAATTATCTTTAGCATTGAAGTCACAAACCTTGGAGTTGGAACAGAGGATGAAGCTGCTTATACAATAAAATGTACAGATCTTGACTTGTTCTTCAGCGAGAGGTTCGAGCTTGAAGCTGATCCTGGGAGAAGGACATCTGAGTTCAACAAGGAACATACTTTTGAGATATCCCCAAACGTAGCTCCTGGAAGATACAAGATTATTGTCAAGACATTCAGCGACAGCACAAGCGAACAGGATGTGGAGAATTATTATTTTGATATTTACGAATGCGAGGACAGGCAGCCTGCTGTGACGCCTGTTGAAGATGACATTGATGAAGAAGAAGAGATTGAAGAGGATGAGGAAGAAACTGTTGATGTAGACGAAACTTCTGATACAGATACTTCAACAGATGCTCCTGCAAGCACTGCTGAAGCAGGAGAAGTTGAATCCTATGATGTGAAAAGTCCTCTTGAGAATCAGAAGCTTGCGATCTTGCTGATAGTTGGAATCGCAATTGTAGCTCTGATACTACTTTATATCGCTTACATGCTTATTTTCTGAGAGAAGAAAGTTTTGTAGTCAGTTTCTTTATCTTAGTGTGGGTCTCATCAAGCTTTCTGTTTGCTTCTGCTATTGCTGTATCCAAGGCAAATACATCCAGCACAACTGAAAGAGGGATGTCCAGTCTTTCGCTTGCTCTTATCTCTACAACATTCTTTTTTGCAGAGATTATCCCGCTTAGTTTGAAGCCTGTGTTTCTTGCCAGGTCCAGTAGTTTTTGCGCGTCATCAATACTTTCGCAGGAGACATGGAGGATGGCAGGCTCGAACCTGATCCAGCATGTATTCAGGAGATTTTTATCATCCCATATATTTGTGTAAAGCTTTTCTATCTTGTCAAACTCTATTTTGGTGATCTTGCTGTGGGAGATGTAGAGCCATCTGTATTCATTCTTCTTCTTTCCAATCTTGATGATGACAATCCTGCCAGAACATGAAGATGTTGTGTAATAATTCTTTAGCTTGTTTATCTTCTTGCACAAATCTTCTATCTTCTTGTCAATGCTGCCTTTCTTGCTCTTGTCTAATTTAGATAGAAATACCTTTTTTGAATGTAAAAAAGAAAAAGAAGAGTTCATCCGATTCTTCTTGCTGCTTTTCCTGCCATCCTTTGGAATCTTGCAGCCTGAGAACGTGCAGCTTGCATTCCAGCTTCTGCAGTCTTCTGTCTCTCTTTGAATTGTTTGATTAAAGCGCCAGCTTTGTCTTCAAGTATTGCAAAATGCTCTCTCATGGTCTTGAGATCTTTTTGCAACGATTCAAGAACAACTAATAATGCAGAACTATCTGCAGAGATTATTCCTTCTGGGAACCCTAATTTTTGCAGGGTCTCTAAAAATTCTTCAAGTGTCTGTATGTTTGCAAGTTCGTAATTCTCGAATTTAACAAGTCCTTGCACAGCATCTGCACTGTCTGTCTCAAACTTCTGGAACCATTTGATTATCGCATCCAAATCTTTTTTTGTCTTAGAAATATTTCCTAATTTTGCATGGTGGACAACTTTTTTCTTTTCCAAGCTGTCAATAAGCCTCATGTCCCTTCTTAAATGCCTTATAGTCGCTCCGAACATCATAGTGCCGAGCATCCGGCCGCTGTAAAGCTTTTCATCCAATTCTTTTGAACCAAACATAAGCATACACCTCCTCTAATATAAATCTGCAAAGGAATGTATAGTATATAAGCGTTTCGCTATATGAAAATAGTAAGGATTATATATAATCAGATAATCCTTTATATAAGAATATGAGAAAAAAGAGTTTGATAGTGGCTGGTATATTGAGTTCTTTAGTTAGTGTTACAAGTGTGGCTGCCCAGACAGGGTACCAGCAATCCACTGGACAGATAACCCAGGCTTTTACAATGGCCTTTTCATGGCTGCCGGCAGTGCTTAAGATTAAGTCTGTTGTGTTTGGGGTCCTTCTAATACTTTTCTGGATCTTTTTGTATAATATAATATTGGTAGGGGTCAGAAGATGGCTTGTCAGGGAAGGCGAGACAACAAAGATGCACAAAGCGATTGCCGGAAGCCTGGCAGGTATCATGATCTTGTCTGTATTCTTTCTGACAAAAGACCCAATGGGCAAGGCACAGCAGATCGCAGGATCATTCGGAATGTTTTTCGCGATTATAATCAGCGCTGTTGTTTACTTTCTTTCAAAAAGCATGATCAGAAACAATACTGATGGGGAATCCGGAGGGTTCCAGTCAACAATGCTTGGAGCACTATGTCTTTTACTTTTTACATATCTTGCAGAAGGCACTGCTTGGGGAGGCATTCGATATCTTCTCATGGGAGTAGCATTTCTGATATTATTTATTGGTATGATAATGAAAGTTGGCAGTGTATCACGAGGATGGGGATGTTCAAATGGATACGACCCATTTGGTGATCGGACAGACCAGCTGCCAAGGTCCCCTGGTTCTGTTGGGGATGCAGCTACTAGATTCCTTGGTTCTTCCATTGATGTTGGAGGAAGACTTTGGCGATGGTATAGACAAAGAGGATTACGTCCAGAGCAGATAGAGTATCATGATCGATTGGAGGCATTTGAAAATAATTTTAGATCTGAATTCGAAGATTTTGATAAAATATTTCAATTATATACCGAGAAATCAAGAGAAATTCCTCGGATGAGAACACTCTATCATACAAAATGGAAAAAATGCCGGAAATTTCTTGAGAAAACATTCCCTAATATTTTGACTCGCGAACGTAGCTATATCACAAGATTTCTTGACGATTGTGCTGCTGGAACTCATAATGCATCATCTCTACTTCGAGCAATGCAGAGAGCAGAACCTGCAGGAGGATTGACTCCAGCACAGATGACTAATATTATGACCCGATTTGCAGCACATCAAGCAGCTATTGAAACCGCACTGGGAGCTTTAAGAGGTTCAGTTGATACACAAATTGGAATTCTTAATACAATACGAAATAATCCAATGCAAACTCCAACTCATCTTGGAAATATTTTGACGAACCATTTAAATAGTCCCGCAGGTACTGAATTTATGGCTTTATCTAGTCTAAGAACTGCTCTTGATGCACTCAGAACAGATATAGAAACAATTCTTGGAGGCCCTGCCCCTGGAGGACCCGGACCTGGCGGCCCTGCGCCTGGAACGCCTGCAGCAGAAGTTGCAGCACATATAGATGATGTCGCTCCTGTCAGATTCGAATATGTTGGGATTGTGACTTTTGAAACTCTTAGGGATTTTTTTGATTTCTTCAGAGACCCTGGAAGAAATAATATCACTAAACGAGGTATGGCTTCTGCTAGAAGAGATGAACTTTCAGATTGGGTTGAATCCATTGGATGTCTACTTCTAGCAAGAGAGCTTGTAACTAAAGGACCAGCAGATTTTGTCAATTATGTTAATTCGATACCAATTCCTCCTTAGAAATATTATTTACTGCTCATTATCTCTATGATATCTCTATGGTTTAGAACATGGTCTCTTCCGACTGGAAGTTTTCTCTTGACATCAATAGCTTTGATGAAGTTCTTTCCAAAGTCTGTATGCAAGCGGAATGCAAAGTCGAGTGCTGTTGCCTCTTTTGGAAGAAGGAAGCAGTCTGGAAGGACATTACCGTCAGAGTCCTCGAGTTTTCCGACACCGCCTGGAAAGATCGCCTTGTACTGCAGGAGCTTGAACACTGCTGTGTCAAGAACCTGTTGCACTCCGGTTGTCTGATATTTTTCTAGGATATTTTTCTTGATAAAGTCTAGTGCTTTTGCTTGTTTCTCACTAAGCTTCTCTTGATTGATTACTTTGAAGCCTTTATCTCCTGGAACATACTCTATAAGATCGTGTTTTGCAGCTTCCCGTAAAGCAAGTTCTGATTCTGCTGAACATGGAATCAGAATCTCATCTGGAAACTGTGCTTTTATCTTTTCAAATATCTCAAACGCACCAGGAACATCCACTTTGTTGCAAGCGATTACCATTGGCTTTGTTTTTTTCCGCAGGAATGAGGCCATCTTTCTTAGATCGTCATCTGTCCAGGATTGGATATTATCTTTCTTCAAGTTGCATTCCTTGATAGCTCTCTCTGCAAGATTCTCTGTGATGCCGAGTGCAGAGGCCTGTTTTGCGATTGCTTTGTGGACCTCGCTTTTCTCCTGCTGGACAGAACGCGCGAAACGCTCCCAGCCTTTAGTCAGGATGCCTTTGTACCACATGTCTATCTCTGTCTCTAAAAATTCAATGTCTTTTGCAGGATCATAACTTCCAACATCAACAGGCTCGCCTTTCTCATTTATTGATCCAGAAACATCAACAACATGGATAAGGACATTCGCCTGCCTTAGATCATCAAGGAACTGGTTTCCCATGCCTTTTCCAGAGTGTGCACCAGGCACAAGGCCTGCCACATCCATCATGTCAACAGGAACAAACCTGAAACCTTTCATAGAATAACCAAAACGAGGATTACACTGTTTATTGAACTCTTTGCAGACGCATTCAACCCGGACATAACCAGTGCCATGGTTCGGCTTGATTGTTGTGAACGGATAGTTTGCAATGTCCACTTCTGCCAGTGTTGCAGCCTTAAAAAAAGTTGATTTTCCTGCTGATGGTTTTCCTACAAGCCCGACTATCATTTTGTGAGTAATAAAAATCTAGTGTTTAAAAAACCTTCCATAAAACCGAAGAGTTTAAATACGATATTATTCTCATATCCAGTAATGGCAAAGAGAGAGATGCCCAAGGTCGCTGTTTCGTATAAAGGGGTTTTCAGCTTCAAAGAAGTCTATGCAATGATACACGGCTATCTTGTTGAGAATGGTTTTGTAGCGACTGATTATCCGGATTATGGAAGCGGTGCTGATTCTGATTTATTTGAGACACGGTATGTGGAAAAAGGATCTCCAAAAGAACTGATAATTGCCTGGTCCTCAAAAAACGAAGCTACTGATTATTACCAATGGGTCATTGATGTGGAGTTCCAGGGAACTGCAATATCTGAAACAGAAGTCATGATTGAAGGAAAAAAAGCAAAGATGGACAAAGGCGAGATAAAGATCACATTGAAAGGATATCTTGAGACAGACTATCAGAAAAAATTTGAGAAACACTGGCTCATGAAGAATTTTGCAAAACGTTATGATGAAAAGATCATGGCTGGAGAAGCAAAAGAGGAGGAAGGAACTTTAGCTTTCATCTACAGCAAACTTCACACCATGATCAAGCGTTATTTCAAACTCATGGGAAGCGAGCTTCCAGCTGAAATATCCGCACCAAAGAAGGCTTAAGTTCTATTACAAAAACCTTATAAATAGTTCATAAATTCTATATAGACATGCCCCTGTAGCATAGTAGCTATTGCGGCTGACTTGTAATCAGCAGGTCGGGAGTGCAAATCTCCCCAGGGGCTTTTATGATCGTGGAGGGGATGGAAAATACCAGATTCTAAGATTAATATAATATTGCTAGGTCCGCCTGGAAGCGGAAAAGGAACCCATGCCAGAAAGCTTCATGCCAAGTATGGATTCACAGTTGTCGGAACAGGAGAGATACTTAGGAATGAAATTAAAAAAGGCACAAAATCAGGAAAAGAGATCGAAGATCTTATGAAGACTGGAAAATTGTTTCCTGACGAATTGATGGGAAAGATAGTTTCCAAGAAAATAGAAAGCACTAGGAACGGGAAAGGTTTTGTCTTTGACGGCTATCCGCGGACAACCAGCCAAGCAGATTTCTTGGACCAGTTCCTGTCAAAGAAAAAGATGGAGATAAATATTGTCTTTGATATCCTTGTTCCTGAAAAGGTTGCAGTCGACAGGATTTCTGGGAGATGGAACTGTCCAAAGTGCGGATTCATCTATCATGTAAAATATATCCCGCCAAAGACATTAGGGATATGTGACAAGTGCGGTGCAGGCCTGACGCAAAGGGCTGATGAAAAACCTGATATTGTCAAGAAACGCTTCAAGGAATACCATAAGCTTACAGAACCTCTCAGAGATTACTACAAAGAAAATGATGTCTTGTGGGAAGTTGACGGTACAGGAACTCCTGAAGAAGTTTTCAATGAAATAATTAGAATAATTGATTCTATGCAAAAAGAGAAGCAATGAATTCAGTTGCATAGCTTCCTGTCGGCAGTGAGAACGATACCACAGCTTTGCTCTTCTTGTTAAAGAATTCATCTTGGACAATTTCCTCTATCTTTACATCCTGTGCAGATACTGTCCGTTTTCTCATCTCACCTTCTGTGAACATGTTTGGAATCTCGCGCATTATGAAATCCCTTAGTTCAAGCCCGTCTGATCTGATCATGTGCATTGCAGTTTCTTCAATATCTTTATCCTTGAATTCAGTTGCATACCCAACAATAGGAACCTCTTTTGCTTTTGTTTTCTGTGCGCATTCGTTCCAGATGTGGGACTGGTATGCGTGGATATAGAAAGATACGATCCGTCTTGGCTGCACCCTTATTGCCCCTAAGAAATCAGTGGGATTTTTCTCAAGGTATTCGATAACGCCGGGGTCATTGATAAGTTCACAAGCCTCTTTGAATTTTCGCTGGAGCAGAAATCTTCCGATCTTGACATTGTTTTTTGATATCCGCTGCTCTCCGAAATAATTTATATATTCTATCTTTTTCTTCCTTCCTATTTTTTTCTTTATCCTATCAACATCAGCATTATCGAGATTTCTTATTGTTATCCTGAAACGGTTGCCATCATGGGCTCCCAGAGAAATAGGCGCATTTGAGGTCCCCAACACCCTGATCTCAAGGTCTTTAATGTTGAGTTTCTCCAGCTTGAGCTGGTAGTCTCCCCTAACTGACATGTATTGTGTTGTGATGGCGCGCTTGTCTTTTGCTCCTGCAAAACCAATCTTAGGCATTGGAACACCCAGAGCTCTTGCTACCTGACGTACCGCGTCCATAGTGCTATAATTCTTCTTGGTTATAGAAAAATAAGTATAATTACCATCACAGGTTCTAGGTTCGAATATCTCCTCGACAATAAAATCTTCTGGAATGTGTTTTAGTTCGTACATCTTCCACCAAACAACATATAGAAGACTAGGTTTTTTAAAGCCTTCGCCTAGGCACCGCACAGGTTGTTGAAGTAGGTGCTGACAGTGCTCATAACTTCATCCTCTGTGAGCCAGTCATTGAACAAGAACCTGAACACAGCATTCTTCTCAGGAATATAGATGTAAGCACGCTTTGTGATTGTCACTGCTTTATCCTGTTCGCTTGCTGTTGGAAAATAGGCGACATTTGCGATTGTCCCTCCGAATTCCAGATCTTCCTCTCTTGCACCCTCATACTGGCCCATCAATTCCCTGATTATCGCGTGCGTCTCATTGACGTATCTTAGAAAATCAAGTTCGTCCCCAAGCTCGAGATATGCGAGATTGAATATCCTTTTGTTATCACCTAATTTCTGGTAGTCTGCAGAATATGCCAGCAGAATGTCAAATTTGCCTATCTTGTACTCTGAAGCTTTGTATATCTTAGTGTCATTAACATTTGCTATTATTGAAACTGGATTCAGCATGAAGGGGCCGATGTTCACAGGCAGGAGATTCTCTATCGAATTGTTCTCTGCGCATTCAAAAAGATTCTTCTCTGAGTAGAATTCAAGATCTAAAATCGGGCAATCTTTTTCCTGGTCGACCATTGAACCGTCTTCACAGGAGTATTTGTCAGAAGGCCTGCCAGCACAATCTTTTGCAGGACAGAATTTCCATTCCCCATTGATCTTCGTCATCTTCAGAAAGTTCGGATCATCTTCTGGCGGAAGTGTGACTGTCATCTCTCTCTTGTCCCTGATATCTTTCCTTGAAAATTCTTTGATATGGAGATCTGCTGTGACAAAAGCTGTATCCTCTCCAGAGAACTTGATTTCTTTTACAGTATAATCGCAGCTCAGGATTGACACTGTCCTGAAGCTAAGTTTAGATATTCGTTTTAGATCTTTGTATTCAAAAGAATCTTCTGTGAATGAATATAACGAGCCTAAAAGGTCCCAGTTTTCCCTGATCCTTGCTTTGCATTGGTTGTAGAGCACCTCTTCGATCTGTTTCCAATCATCTGAGTGCGGAGTATCATTTTCTTTCTCAATATTAGCGCAGCCACTAAGCATGACTAGCCCAATGATCAGCATTGCCAAAGCCAGCTTTTTCATGATTACAGAAATCAGGGCATAATTTATAAATCTTGTGAATCCAAATCACAAAAAGATTTATATATGTGCTTATAATATAGAGCATCAGAACGATTAACTATTTGAGGTGATATGATGAAGAAGATTGTTGCTATATTGTGCGTACTTCTTTTGTTTGCAATTACTGCATGTGCTCCACAAGCACCTATGGAAGAAGCAGAAGATATGCCAATGGAACAGCCAGAGATGCCAGCGATGGAACCAGAAGCAATGGAAGAGCCAGAGATGCCAATGGAAACAATGCCAGCAGCAGAGCCAGAAGAAGAACCAGAAGATATGGAAATGATGGAGCCAGAAGAGCCGGCTGAAGAAAAGACAGATATCGAAAAGTTCAAAGAAACAAGTGAATATCTGCAGGGAACTCCTGGAGATGTAAGGGCTGGTTCATATGAAGCGCCTGAATTCTTGAAGACAATCGCTTTCAAGGACAAGCTTGGGAACAGGCTGACCTGGTGGGGAATTGGCTTTGAGATAAACCAGATTGAAAAATATGCAGTCACAATTGTCACTTTCCCTAACGGAGAGGCAAAGGCATGGGACCTTGATGTATATGACGATGTCATCTTTGACAATTCGCCACAGTGTCAGGGAGAAGCAAACTGCGGAGACATCCCATTCGCTTACACGTGGGACCTAAGAGGAAGGACAATATTATACTGCCCTCTAAGCATTCCAATCTGTAAACAGGCAAAGCAGAAGTATGTAAATCCATACAACTAGATTTTTATTTTATTATTTTTTATTCTTTCTTATTTATTATTTCTGAAAGATCTTGTTTAGAATATCCAGTGTATAAAGTATCATTGCATGGGTCTGTTCTTTTGAAGGTTTGAAGGTCTCCTTCTTCTTGTGCACAGAGCTGACACGAACCTTGTTGATAAGATGTATCTGCTCATTTATCCCCGGACCAAGATCGATGCTTTTCTCTGACAGTTTTGCCACGATTTTTCCGAGCCCGATTCCAGGCGAGGTCTCGAGAAGGTCATTGTTTGTTTTCGCAAAATAAAGATGATGCAATCCAATCTCCAGTATCCTTGCGCATAGGATGACTGAGGCACGATAACATTGTGAATCAAAGCATTTCTGCAGTTCTTCAAAGTCGGCTTTCATCTCGTTTTGTATGTCTGATGGAAAATCTGGAAGGTTTGATCCGAATTTTGTCTGCTTTGTCTCCTTGATGTCCAGGCTCGCGTAGTTCTCTGCGACCTGATCGATCAATTTTTTTATTTTCTCTACCTGCTTCTGGTCGTACAGTTCTCCGATCCTTTCTAACAGCTGCAGTAGCTGGCTCACTTTCTGCAGATCTTTTGGGTCTGCTGACAGTGAGATGATCTCTTTTTTCATGTCATTCAGCTTTGATTTTCCTGTCTGCATGTAGTAGTTCGCTTTTGTCCTGCTGAAATCATAGAGCTTGTCTGACTCTGCCTGTGACAGATAAGAAAGGCAATCCATGAATGTCTTCAGGTTCTGTGAAAATCCCATATCAACTGGAACATATTCCTATCATATAAATATATTGTTTCATGCATAAGGTTTAAATAGTGACTTCAAATTTGACTTTTAAAATGGGATGCGCAGGAAAACCAGTGGTCGGAGGTCAGGCAGTCATCGAGGGCGTGATGATGAAGTCCAAGGACCAGATGGCAATTGCTGTGAGAAAACCCAACAACAAGATTATTGTCAAGAAAGAAAAACTCAAATCTATTGTCTACAAAAACAAATTCTTCAACCTGCCATTGATACGCGGAATTGTTGTCCTTTTTGAGACCTTGATCATTGGAATTAAAGCATTGACATTCTCTGCGAATGTCGCTGTTGAAGAAGAGACATCCAAGAAAGGAAAGAGGGAGAAGCTTAGCGGGTGGTCGATCGCTTTCACGATATTGATATCGATCGCTCTTGCAGTCGGGATCTTTGTCCTGCTCCCATTGTTCCTTACAGGACTTCTTACAAAATCACACGGATTTTATTTCAATCTTATTGACGGAGTCATTAGGATAGGGATATTCATACTTTACATAGGTGCGATATCTTTTATGAAAGATGTCAAGCGCCTGTTCCAGTACCATGGAGCAGAGCACAAGAGTGTATTTTGTTTTGAGGCTGGAAAAAAATTAAC
>JAHWHI010000023.1 GCA_019323355.1 Candidatus Woesearchaeota archaeon
ATGTGCTTGCGCAGGAAAATAGCCCCGAAGCTGAGCAAGAAAGAATCATAAAGAAGCCTGACGATTACAAACCAAAGATCACGCTCGAAGGGCCGCTTGAAAAAGATGCTTCAGTAGAGAGCGGAGATTCTGCATCTCTTGATCCAAGTTCTGAAGATAAATCTATAGTCAGTGATTTCATCCTAGGCTCTGCAGGAGAATCAATTGTCTCGGGCTTTGATGGAAGCATCTTAAGTATGATAAGAGGAAAAAAAGAGGAAAAAGAAAAAAATTTCATTGATTTCTTTGACAAGATGCATGTACTGTTCGGAATAGGTTTTTGTGAAAATTATGGAGATAAACCGATACGTAAGCAATGGCAAGAATCGCATGGGGAAGTATCAGTTGACTGGAAATACTTTGACTTTAGATATCTTTACCAGAACAGAATGCATAATAAGATATACGACACAACTCCAGATTCATATGGGGAATATGATTTTTCATATTTAGACCCGGACTATGATCCCGGAGAACGATATTCATTATTTCGGGATTCAAGAGTGACACAAACTTTTTTCAGTAAATTTCATTTTAATCCTCTTTATCATTTCTCAGGTTTCTATGAATTTTGGAACACGAGACGTTCTCTCCTTCCAACAGATCCAGAACCATATTTCAACAAAGGAAAAGGAACACGAGGAGGAGGAAGTTTTAGAGTCGGCTCAGCAAGGGGAACTGGTGTTGAAGCCTTCTTATTTTTTTCTGATGAGGAAGGTGACGAAGACCATCCGGCCAGCACCCCAACAACAATAGAGAGAAAAAGTGCGAGCCTGAATGGCTTCCTAGAAGGAACTTTTTTCTTTATGCTAAAAAAGAATGTTATGCAGTACGTTACTATTTTTGCAGGCGCTCTTAGTTCAGGAGAGAGACTCGAAGAAGACGAAGTTTTAACAGAAGATAGTGAGATTATGGAGCCGTTCGTAGGGATATCAACGCGCACCCTTGGAAAAGGATTTGGGATATACGCGTTATTCACTGTCAACTATGAGAATAGAACAAGTGAAATCAACGAGAACAGAGTTTATTATTATACGCCGTTATACTGCTGTGCTTCTTTCCAGCTCTCAGACGGATTTTCGATAGTTGCGCACGGCAGATATTTAGAAAACAAATATCCTGGAGGAGGCTTCGGATTTCACATAGGAAATATTTTAGAAAAAAGAAACCACTTTGTTTTATTGGATTATCATCTTGATAGGGGCAGAAGGATAATGAGATTAGATGGCCATAATTCAGATAACTTAAGAGCTTTTGAAGACAGCCATGGTTTTGACACAATGATCAACCGGATTCACACTTATAGAACTACAAAGAATGTAGGATCTTTCTTATTATTGCAAGGAGAAATATACAAAGGACCAAATTGTGCAGAGAACCAATATAATTTTTCAATAGAAGGTGCATTTGGATCTATGGTATTTAAGAAGGACGATGGAATGCAATCCTTGTTAGGTTTGGCTGTAAAATACATAGACGATCAAACACTTTACCAAAGAATACTAGCAGAAACGCATATTAATATAGGCCCAGTCTATATCGGATTAGGGACTGATATTAGACGGGATAGAGAACTCGAAGAATTCAAAAAAAGAGTTGGCTTCGGAGTCTACGCCAAACTAGGAATAACTTTCTAAACCTAATCTTCCTCTTCGCCTTCTCGCCTGATGACTTTCAATGCATCAGTCTTCAAGGTGATAGGGATTGGAACTGCTGCTTCAAGCAGTTCGACAACAACTTCCTCTTTATCCTTGTCAACTTTTGTGATCTTACACTTCTCACGTTTGAAAGGTCCTGATATGATCTCAGCAATGTCTCCTTTCTGGATCCGGATCTCTTTCTTGATTGTCTCGACCATATGCTCGATTTCTTCATATGGCACAGCTTCTGGCAGAACACCTCGCGCGTACGGAACTTCGAATACAGCTGTTTCTGCTTCCATCCTGTTAGCAGCCTCGATAAATATGTAGGAACGCATTCCGTGCGGTCTTATGACTGCATAGACTTCAATACCTTTTTTCTTTGCGTTTGCAGCCAGAAAATCAACAACTTGTTCTTCTCTGTTTGCAGTTGTCCGTACTGAAAATATTTCTGCCATTTTTAGTTAACCTCTTTTTATAATCCTCCTTTGAATAATAAAATTTGCGCCATCTTGATAACAAAACCGATAGCACCGATTATAAGCATACCAAGCGCAGAGATCTTGATCACAGTCAAAGCTTCATTCTTTGTAGGTTTCTGTGTGACCTTCAAAACCCTTCGGCACTCCAGATAAAATCTTTTGAAACGGTCCCACCATCCGATCAGCGTCTTTGCTGACTGTGACTGTTTCTTCTCTTTATGTTCCTTATGTTCAGCATGCTCTGTCCGAACTTCTACTTGCTCTGTCTTCTCTTCTGGTTTAACCTCTACCTGAGGTTGCTCCTGTTCCTGTGTTTCCTGTTCGGTATTTTCTTCTTCCATTTTTATTCTATGAATTCTATGCCGAGCTCGTTCTCGATCTCTTTTCTTTTGATATCTGAAACTTTATGTGTCGGACCGAATATCTGTGCTGATTTAACTCCAGTCACGATCAGCATTGTCTTGATCATGCTCTGCAGATCATCAGAGATCTGCGCGCCCCAGATGACTTTTGCGCTAGGGTCGAGTTTTTCAGCAACAGCCTGCACAACAAGACGCGCCTCATCAAGCGTCATGTCAGGTCCGCCGCAGACATTGATTAATGCGCCGTTAGCGCCGGTTATCTCAACATCCAGCAAAGGATTGTTGATGGCCTTCTCAACAGCTTCGATAGCTCTGTTTTCAGTGTCAGACTCACCGACTCCGATCAGAGCGACACCGCCGTTTCCCATCACAGCCTTGATGTCTGCAAAGTCCAGGTTGACTAACCCGGCTTTTGTGACAAGTTCTGCAATGCCTTTCACAGCGTTAGTTAATATTTCATCAGCGACCTTGAATGCAGTATGCAACGGCAGTTCAGGTGCAAATTCTAAAAGCTTGTCGTTTGGAATCACTATGAGCGTGTCAACAGTATGCTCGAGTCTTTCCAGACCTCGAACAGCGTTTTCATATCTTTTCTGCCCTTCCATTGCAAACGGAATTGTGACGATCGCAACAGTCAGACAGCCTGCTTTTTTCGCAATGTCAGCGATCACAGGTGCAGCACCAGTACCAGTCCCTCCTCCGAGACCGCATGTGATGAACACCATGTCAGCGCCCTTGATATTGCTCTTGATCTCAGATTCGGTCTCTTTTGCTGAATCCTCGCCGACACGAGGGTCGCTTCCAGCACCAAGTCCGTGGCTGACTTCCTTTCCGATAAGTATCTTCTTATCAGCAGTTGTGTACAATAAATCTTGAGCGTCAGTGTTGACAGCTATCGTCTCTGCTCCTTTGACACCGACCTCTGATATCCTGTTGATAGTGTTGTTTCCTCCACCACCAACCCCGATGACCTTGATCTTGGCGGATTTTATCGCCAAAAATTTCTTTAGCTCGTCATCAGTATCTGAGTACGGCAGATCATAAATCCGCCGGGCAGATCTTTGTTCTGGTTCAATACCATGTTGTTCAACAGACATAGAGCCTGTATTATGAACTGCGTTTTGAATTAATGGATCCATATAACATCCCCTCCCGTCCTATAATGAAGCCATTATATCTAATACTTCTATATAAACATTCCTTATTGTTTTTTAAAGGCAATTTCCTTGACTTCTTTGCAGGCATCCTTTATACGGTTTGAAAGTTCCTCCTGCACAGCCTCGATGACATCAGGAGCTTCCTTAGTGAATGTGACAGTGACTTTTCCCTCGGAGATCTCCATTTTATAGCCTTCTGGCTTGATATTGATCTCCATAGCGATCATAGCCTCGATCTTCTCTTTTAATTCTGTGATCTTCCTGACAATTTTAATATGATAATCAACCTCTTTACCTGCTAGTGGGTGATTAAAATCTACAAGGACACGTCCTCCGCTTATTGTCTTTATGGTTGCCATCGCACCATCGATGTTCAAGACCAGACCTGGCTGCGGATTTATATTTTGCGAGGTGAACTTCGTCTTTTGTATGAGACGAATCAGTTTAGCATCTTTTTTTCCGAATGCCTGTTCTGGCTTAAGATGAAAATCGTACTCTTTTCCAGCTTCTTTTCCTTCGACCTCTTCATCAAGCCCTTTCAGCAGATGACCTCTGCCAATGCATATCTTGATTGAACCGTAGGGCATTGTAGGATTATGGATTCCAAGCTCTTTTGCTTTAGCTTCATCAGTAGTATCAAAGACCTGGCTGTCAACACTGCCAGTGTATTGTACTTCTATAAAATCCCCTTTCTGTACTTTATCTCCCATTTGCACTCCAAAATAGTTCTTTACAGTCAAAAAGAACTAATTGTATATGAAATTTCTGGCTAGTATTTAAAGGTTGCGTCGGATCCTATATAGAGACTATATTTACAAAAGCTTTTTAAATGACTATTGCATCTACCCTTATGGTGATAAATATGGGATTTTCAGGATTGGTCAAAAAAACCAAGGAATTCATGGTACCACGCAGACTTATATGGCTGCTTGGATTTGGAGCATTGGCAGCAGCATTTGTTACTACAAACGCAGCATGCAGTCAGAAAGATGACGATGAAACAATCACTCCAGTAGAATGGAAGACCCCTGGAAAGACTTTCTCAAATTATGATCAAAGAAAATGGCTGAGTGCAAATAATACATATATTGCAGCTGAAAAAATAAACGGTACTGCAATTGATTTACAATATTCACCTACTGCAACTGCAGTTCCAGTCACAGTCGCAAGCGATAGTCTTGAAAACCGGTTTGTGGCTTTTACAGGAGATGAAAATTATATAGTATTCGAAAAGCGTGATGCAGGAGATACGTACAGGACATTGTTTGTATGGGACATCGCAGCTGGAGCTGCGTTTCAAGCAACCCCTTCATCTGGAAGATTCGAGTTCAAAGATTTTGATGACTTAGCAACAGAATTCTGTTATAGGGATATTGATACTGGACAAAAATTTATCCACACTCTAGGCACCACATTCACACAGAATACAGAATTTACTGGATCAGAAATTGAAGAATACGCCTATGATAAAAACTCAAACGGAGAATTCCTTATTATCTTATCCAGAGACATGGGCGGAGGAAAGCACGATTTATTGCTTAAAGATCCACAGGACAATTCAGAAGTAAATGTTACCAACACACCAACTATAGACGAGAAGTTCATCTTTGAATTCAGAAAACTTACTGGAAACGGAGAACCATTGGACCAAGGAACTTGGCTGGTTCTACAAGAAGTAACTTCAGGGAACTATAGAGTGATTGAAATAAATCCAAGAGATCTGGAGATCATGCATGTATATGCAGACGGAACACAAGATTGCTCTATACCAAATGATCCAGAAGGAGTGCCATTAGTCTCTGAGAGCGAGCAATTCGTTGTCATCAGCCAGGATTTTGGTGCTACTGATAAGCAGATCTTCCTCTATGATAGGAGCGATCATTCATTGACAAAGGTTTCTGATGGAGTTGGTGCAATTTTCGAAGCAAACTTAGTTGCAGACAGTGGAAATGTTATCATGAGAAAATATTACAATGGAAATGTCTGGAACATTGTTCGGTACTGGAGGCATGGTGGATATGTCTCTCTTGTCACAAATGATGTTGACAAAAACAACTATGGTGTTGCAATGTCCCCAGAGGACGGAGGAGAGTTTTTCGCATTTGTAAGAGAAGACGAGTTCGGCGGCTTTAATAAAGAATTGGTAGCTGCCAGGACACAAAATGTACACGATAGGCAGACTGTCTCTACAAAATACATCTCTGGTCCGACCCAAGGTGTTCCATTTGGTGCTCGTTTCATCCATGTAGTTGCAAATGGCAAAAAGATTCTGGTATTTTCAGAAGAGGTAACACCAGGCGGAGATGTTGAAGTCAAAGCTTACGACCACGAGACAAAAGCAACCCCTGCTAATGTAACTAATGATTCAAACATGAAGGATCACGCATTCCAAAGATCAGGGGATAAGAGAAGGATCATCATCAAAAGCGAAGGCACCTCATCTGAAAAGATGAAAGTCTATGATGGAGTAAGCACAACTGATTATCAGTAATTTCCATTAATTTTATATAGGGGAAATATCTTCTGAATAAGAGGGGGTATAAATGAAGAAGAGGTTATGGATATTCGTATTCTTAGTGGCATTAATCTTATTCAGCATATATACTATAGCTGGAACAGAAAAAGCTGCTGGACCTGCAATATTATCTGCTATAGCAGACCCTCCAAAAGTATATCCAAACCAGACTCTAAAGATTCTAATTGAAGTAGAAGATGAATATGGAATAGAAAGTGCGGTAGCAGAATTTTCTCATGAACAAGGAAATGATATAATGGACATGATGCTGATCGCAGCTGATGAAAAAAGAGAGACTTACCAGTCTATATGGATAGTGCATGATACTGTAATTGACAAGCTTTACACTACTAAAGTTACCTTGAAAAACAAAAAAGGTCAGATAACGACAACTTATGTTGAATGGGAGGATCCTGAAGTTGTAACCCATACATGGAACAATTTTACAGATTCAGGATATTGTATATTTTGGAACAGTTCTGCTGATTGTCCGTCAGGACTTTCGTTACCATATGAAACATATGTCCCCGGAGTATATGAAGGCACTTATCCTTATCTTGCTGTTGTAAATGTTTCCTCAGACTATCCTGGCTGTAATCGCCCTCTGTCTTTACAAGGGCAATGCCAGCAGCAGCCAATTTACTATGGCCAGAGAAACCATTTCCATAATCTAGCTGGAACTACTTCTGGCACAACTGGTGCAGGCCGGCGTCACGGAACAAGCTCGCAGGTAGCAGCCACATACTACCATAGTCATAATCTCTCAAATATCCAAACTGAGATCGATCAATTGGCTCCATCATATAGACTCATAAAACTTTGTTGTGCACCATGAAAAAAATAATCTGTATTGCAATATTCGCCCTGATCTTTGTAGTCAGTGTTAGCTTGATCAATTCAGAATTCTATCAAGAAAAACCTTCAATTATTGATGTTGAGGTCACACCATTGAAAGTCCGTCCAGGGATTCCTCTAAAAATAAATGTGAAAGTACAAAGCAACAATGAAATTGAGTCAGCTTATGCAAAATTCAATTTTGAGAACGGAAGTGACACTTTACGGATGGTCAGAGTTTATTCAAACAATAATATAGAAGAGTTCAGCAGTGTATGGCTGACACATGATACCTTGGATAAAAAATGGTATACGACAGATCTGATAATCACAGACAAAAAAGGAGAGGTTCTTGAAAAAACAGTTGAATGGCAGGATCCAAGAGTGGTATCCCATAATTGGTCAGAGATGACTGGCGGAGGATATTGTATTGCTTCTTTTAATCATACTACTTGCCCAGACGGATATACTGCTCTTTCTACAAGTAATCCAAACTCGGTAGGAAAATTGCTCAAGGGAAACTCTTCTAATGTTGGAACAATTGGAGGATCGCAAACCCACAGCCATACTGTAAATGGAACAATAGGTGCAAATTTAGAATACCCTTCTGGAGCTGAAATAGGGTCAAACAGTTATACTGTAGCTGACAAAGAGCATTATCATAATTATAATGTTGTAACTGCAGACTCTGATGTTATGCCTATTTATTATAAGCTGACAATATGTTGTAGAGATTAAGATGGCAAAAAAAAGATTGATGATTGGAATTGGAATTATAATCATAATAGCTCTTATCTTTTTAGTCCCATATCTCTTTCCAACATCTCTCAAGATCACTAAAACACAAGCTGATCCAATAAAGATCGCCCCTGGAAAATACCTTACAATTTTCGCTGAGATCCAGAACAAAGAAGAGATTGAATCTGTTTATGTCGAAATCCCATTCGAAGGAGGGGTAGACAAGATAGATATGGAAAAAGTTGCTTCAAAATTCAATAAAGATATCTACCAGGCAAAATGGCTTTGTCATGCAACTGCTAACGAAAGATGGTATCAGGCAAATATAACTGCCATCGATATTCTGGGGAATAAAGTTTTTTCCACTGTTGACTTCCAGGATCCAACAGTAAATCACACCTGGCCCCAGCTTGCCGGCGGAAACGGATGTTTAATTTCAACAACACTTTCCAGCTGTCCAAATGGATACAGTGCAGACACAAGATATGATGGATATTATCTTAAATACAGCGAGGATGGGATATCCAACTATTCAAATCCGTATCATGATCATATCGGTCCCGGAAGCAGCGGCTTGATGTTTGGGCAAACCGGCCCTCCTCTTCAAGGTCCAGAAGGAAAAGGAAGCGGTACTGACTGGCTGGCTTACAACAGCCACACACACGAAGTTGCTTCAGTGACTTATTCTTCAAATGAATCAAATGATAATGTTCCATACATAAATGTTATTGTATGCTGCAGAAATCCATAAATCCAAAACACTCTTTCTGAAAACTATGTCGCATAAATCATATTACAGCAAATAGATTCCACCCAACAAATCCTTAAATAGAAGTCCTACTCTTGAAAATAACGTTCGCTTAATTTTCTAGCAAAACCAACAAAGTAGTGCCAACTCTTTTCTGCAAAATCGGCGCTTCATAGAGAGGGGAGGAATTGAAAATGGAATCTAGACTAGAGGTAGCTCTGCTCAGGTGTTCGCCTAGGCCAGAGGAATTAGTATCATTGTCTGCAAAACTTTGCTACAGTCATGCAGATCTAAATGACCTGCGTGGAAGTGTGGAAACAAAGGATCAGAAAAAGTTCGTCGACAAACTGCTTGGCATGGGGCATCTTTCTCCTGTTGAACACGTGTGCTTTACATTCGGTGTACAGGGCATATCACGCGCCTGCACACACCAGCTGGTAAGGCACCGTGTTGCTTCTTATTCACAGCAGAGCCAGCGTTATGTTGGTGAGCATAGTAAGAAGCATGAAGGAGGAGAAGAAGAAGATGCAGACAGCACATTCGACTTCATCATACCTCCTTCTGTAAAATCAGCTGGAAAAGAAGAATGGTTCAAGGAAAAGATGCAGTTGATGCAGAACTGGTACGACGAATTGTGCGAGGCACTTGGCGATTCTGGAGAATCGTCAAATCAGGACGCACGATTTTTGTTGCCGAACGCAGCAGAGACAAAGATAATCATCACAATGAATGCAAGAGAACTGATGCATTTCTACAGTGTTAGATGCTGCAATCGGGCGCAGTGGGAGATTCGTGCAATGGCAATGGAAATGCTTAAATATTCGATACAGGAATGTCCAACTATATTCTCTAATGCTGGTCCTACTTGCACGCAGAAAGACCATTCCGGAAAATACAAAGCGTGCGGAGAGGGAAGCTATGGCTGCGGAAAAGCAAAAGAGATGCGCGAGATGTTCGAAGAAGTGAGAAAAGATGCATGACTATCCTGGAAAACTGATTGTCTTTGACGGACCA
>JAHWHI010000024.1 GCA_019323355.1 Candidatus Woesearchaeota archaeon
TTACCATCAACAGCAATCACTGGATTCTTGAAGACATGATCGATATGCACTGGGACCTTGACATCTCCTCCGAAATAGACATTGCTTCCGATTGCAATGTGTGCTGTTCCTAATGCTTTCTCGTTAAGCAAAGTCGGTCCAAAGAAATCTCCATTGGGATTAATGCCGATGCCGAACTCGCCAAGACGGTAGACATTTCTTTTCTCTTCTGATCTTTCCTCTGCCATCTTGAGTGTCTGTAGGACCTTATTTGCCTGAGTCCCTTTGATATCAATGACTTCTCCTCGTGAAAACACCATCTGAACAGGCTTCTTCAGGACAGAAGTTCCTTTGTAGTGTTTGACAGAACCGTCTACAACTACAACACCTTCTGCTTTGCTCTTCCGAGGAGCGATATAAACTTCGCCGACAGGAAGATTTCCCCCTGCTCCGAATCTCTGGTATTCTCCAGAATTTTTTATTGAATCCATCTTGTTTATCCCTATCCAGAGATCAGTCCCCTTGTCAGTAGAGACCTGCAACTCTTTTCCTTTGTCGAGCACAGAGGAGATTCTTTTTGCTTTTGCCTGCATGTTATGATAGTCAACATCAATCAAACTGATAATGTTCTGGAACTGTGATGTCGGCAGTTCCTGCAGGCCTGCAGATGTGATATAACGATGATTATAATCCAGACAGAACTGTTTAAGTGACTTGTAGAATGGTTGCACAGTTCCGATCCCGCGATATGTGCAGAGAAAGATTATTGATGGATCATCGAGCTTTGACAATTCCCGGATTATATACTTGTCAGCAGGCTCCCCTCTTTTCCGGACTGTTTGTACAACAAAACTCGCATCCAATCCTAATCTTTTAGCAGCAAAGAACACGGTCGCTCCCAGCAAAGTCGAAGCACTTTTCCCTGGCTTTCCAAAGTCAGTTATGACAAGAACTTTTTCATCTCCCTTGACACCTAAGCATTGTCTGAAAACATTCTCAACCCGATATGAACTGTCATCAACAATATTGTACTGTTTTCTTCTCTTCAGATATTCCACTACTTCTTTGTAAAGCATGTTTTTTGTATTATGTGTCCTATATAAAAATTTGACTAAAAGTTTAGTAACATTTAAAAACAAATCAGGCTTTCTTTTAAAGCATGGCAGATAAAAAACAGGATATTGATTTGGAGACAATAAGGCACAGTGCCTCTCATATAATGGCTGCAGCTGTGATAGAATTGTTTCCAGAAGCAAAGCCAACAATAGGCCCTGCCATAGCAGACGGTTTCTACTATGACTTTGATTTCAGGCCGTTCACACCAGAGGATCTGAAACTGATAGAAAAGAAGATGTATGACCTGATAAAACAGAAACTGAAGTTCGAAAGAAAAGAGATAACAAAAGAAGAAGCACTGAAGATGTTCAAGGACAACAAGTACAAAGTAGAACTTATCAATGAGCTGCCGAAAGGAGAAAAAATTACTATTTATACATCCGGCAAATTCACAGATCTTTGCAGGGGACCGCACGTTCCAGACGCATCCTACATCGGCGGATATAAGCTGATGAAAGTGGCTGGTGCATACTGGCGCGGTGACGCAGCAAAAGATCAATTGCAGAGGATCTATGGAACTGCATTCGCAACAAGAGACGAACTGAAAAATTATCTGAAGTTGCTTGAAGAGGCAGAGAAAAGAGACCATAGGAAACTAGGAAAAAGACTTAACTTATTCTCATTCCACGAGGAAGCTGCAGGAATGCCGTTCTGGCATCCGAAAGGGATGATTTTATGGAACTTGCTATTAGACTACTGGAGAAAAGAACATCACAATGCAGGCTATGTCGAGGTAAGGACTCCGATCATATTGAGCAGGAAATTATGGATGTCATCCGGACACTGGAAGAACTTCAGGGAAAACATGTATACTTTAAAGATCGACGAGGAGGATCATGCAGTAAAGCCAATGAACTGTCCAGGCGCGATCTTAATGTTCAAGGAAGATCTTCATTCTTACAGGGAGTTTCCTATGCGTGTCGGAGAAATAGGGTTAGTTCACAGGCATGAACTGTCAGGAGTGTTGAGCGGTTTGTTCAGGGTAAGGCAGTTCCACCAGGACGATGCTCACATCTATATGACAGAATACCAGGTCATGGATGAAATTTTAAACGTCATCAGACTTACAGACAAGATTTACAAAACATTTGGATTGACATATCACATGGAGCTGTCGACAAGACCAGCAAAATCAATCGGAACAGACGAGCAGTGGGAAAAGGCAACAATGGGCCTGAAGAAAGCTCTGGACAAATATGGCCAGCCCTACAAGGTCAATGAAGGAGATGGTGCGTTCTATGGGCCAAAGATTGATTTCCATATCAAAGATGCGCTAGGAAGAACATGGCAGTGCGGCACTATCCAGTTAGACATGGCACAGCCTGCAAACTTCAACCTGACTTATGAAGCAGAGGACGGTAAAAAACATGTTGTCACAATGATCCACAGGACAATCTACGGTTCATTGGAAAGATTTGTCGGAGTCCTGATCGAGCACTTTGCAGGAAAATTCCCAGTCTGGCTCTCACCAGTGCAAGTAATCCTGCTTCCAATAGCAGACAGGCACAAAAACTATTGTAAAGAACTGAAACAAAAGATGGAGAACAATGGTCTGCGTGTCGAGATAGATGACAATGCATTGACAACAAGCAAAAAAGTACGGAATGCGCAGATGCAGTACATCCCGTTCATATTAGTCATCGGCGATAAAGAACTGGAAAGCAAGACAGTAAATGTAAGGACGAGGAACAACGAAGTTTTAGGAGAAATAAAGGTCAACCAGTTTATAACAGATGTTCTAAAAGATGTAGAATTGATGCGCTAGAAATCGCTCTCTTCTCGTTGTGATTCATTACTTGGTTTCTTTTTCTCTTCTGTCTTCTCTTCAGATTCTTTTTTCTCCTCTGTTGCTTCTGCTTTTTCTTCCTTCTTATCTTCTTTTTTGGCAGGCGGCACTCCAAAGAACAATTCTCTTCGTTCCTCAGGAGTCAGCTTCCTGAAACCGTCCTTTATCCGGTCGATATCATCATCAGTTATACCCTGCCGCGGTATCTTGTAGATTATGTCATCGATTATCTCCCCGCTCTCGATCTTTTTCTGCAGCTCAACAAAAGGGCTGATATAATTTTTATATACATAGTATCCTGCACCAGTTATTGAGCCTGCCCCTATCAAAAGGAATACTGCAGCTGCACCGACAATCCACCATCTGAGATTTCTATGTCCGGACTGCACTTTCTCCTGTTGCTCCACACCAGATATGATCTTGTATCCTCTTTCTCCCAGGACAAACTTTGCAGCAAGTATCTGGTCACTGAAAAGTTTGCGATAGAAAGTATCCTTTGTCTCTTCATCCTCTACCTCTATCTTTGCGAACCATTTCTCTAACCAGGAATCTTCTTCTGGGTCTGTAAGACGATCAAGTTCACTCTCTTCAATTGGAAGTGTCCTGTACTTCATGGTACTGTAAGCTTTCTCTGCGAATCTCCAGAGAGAAGAGATATATTCTTCGTGCAGCGCAGGTATTGTCCTGTCACTGTCACTGGTAGTGTTCAATCCGATCTGGCTCTCCCTGTATTTTCCAAGATATTTCACAAAACCCAGACCTTTTACAGCAGAAACTCTATATTCATTGCCAACTCCGTCTGGCATGACTGCTTTTTCCTCCAGTCTTTTGCCTATCTGATGATTTTCTTCTTCAGTCATTTTAATTTCCAAACAATTTCTGAGTTGTCCTAGATAAAGATTGCAAAGTGAAGGCTGCTGCGAATGCAACCCCAAAGCCCATAGGTTCATAATATTGCGCAATGACAATCGCGAGAATCAATGAAAGTATAATGCCTGCTCCAGCAGAAACCAGATATCTGTTGTTCCACTTCAGTTTGGGATTATTCTTCAGCTCAACAAGGTAGGGAACAAATGTACGTGCAAGTATACCGCAGAATATGCCAAGATAATGTTCATAGACCAATATACCACCTCTCAGATATAATAAGCACTACTTCTTTATAAATCTTTTTTAGAAAAACCAGACAGATTTATATATAATACTGCCTCTTCTGTATGAATATGGCCAGTAGACACAAGAAATTATTTCCAGCAGGATTCCCGCATCATCACAAGAGGGAGAAGACTGGCATAATAGTAACATTCGTGATATTTGTTATAGTTCTTGTAGTTTTCATCATACTCGGAAGAGTTCCTGCACCGCAGGCACCAGGCACTCCACAGGCAGGTCCGTTGGGTGCAGCAGGAGAGGCACTGCCAGACTGGGCAGTCATAGCAGGACCGAAGTTCCAGGTTTCTCCGACAACTTTCAGCATCCCTGATAAATTAGCGAGCTATGAAGCAGATGTCTCGATACGGGATGATTACATCTGGGGCATGGCGTACAAGCTGAACAAGTTCAATGCATGGGAACCCATTAAACTGGAATGCCTGCGCTATGTGAAATCAAACTGGTGCAAGGACCAGGCAACAGCAAAGACAAGAGTCTCGCTCGATGATTTTGAGCCTGGAACAAATTTTATGATTGCGTATTCATGTACTCTTGACAAGAAATCCTACAACTGCAACGACGGCAAATGGCTTGTCAGATCATTCATTGTGAATGCTCCTGGTTTTGAGCCGGCAACTCCGAAACCGCCTGGAATCTGCATGGACACTGACGGTGGAGAGGCTCCAGAAGAAAAAGGAGAGATAACCCTTGGCGGAGAGAAGATCTTCACAGACGAATGCCAGGATTACACTAGATTGATGGAAGGTTATTGTGAAAACGGCGAGTTCAAGACAAAGTCAATCACATGCCCAAGCAAGTGCGAGAATGGAAAGTGCACTTATTTCAGCTGTATTGAATCCCCTTGCAAGATGCGGGGAGGAACCTGCTGCCACGCAGGCCTTGGAGAAGGAGGGCATATTGCAGATGGCAGGTTTGACGACGAGTATCTTGAATGCTGGGAGAGTTGTGCGCAGAGGAAACTGCCTGATCTTACTGTTGAGGATGTATTTTATAAGACCTCGATCAAGAAAGGCTTTAAAGGATTCGAAGTTGTTGTCGGCAATGCAGGCAACGAAGCAGTCACAGAACCATTTGTAATCACAGGAAACGGCGGAGGGATGGCACTTGACAAGCCTCTAGAGATAACAGAAGTAAGTCCGCCGCTCGCTGCAAAAGATGCAGTGAGAGTCATGGTTTATATTGCAGACGAGAATGTCCCAAAAGGCGGAATCGGAATAAATGTTGATTTTAAAGTGGATTATAATAACGATATCAAGGAAAAGAACGAGCAGAACAACAACTGGCGTGGCATTGTCCAGTTTGACGGCAATGTATACAGGTATTAATAAACAGATAAAAACCCCAAAAGCAAAGTTTATATAGACGCATGCGATTTCTTCATTCTAGAATGGTTAAACGGGGTGCTGTTATTTTAATTGTGACTTTCTTGCTTTTATGCGTAGCAGCTGCAGCAGTTGAGACAGACCAGGCATCTCTTGAACTTAAATTTGCTGGAGAGGACCTTAAAGCTGTTGTAGGATATAAAAATCCAGCCTCGATTGTCACGCCAGAGCCAAGGTATGAATGGTACGGCATCGGCGGAAAGATATCAGAGATAACTTCTGATAAACTGCCAAGAATTTATTTTAAGAAAGGGGATACAATCATCTGCAAGTACAGGGATACAAATAATGCAGTTGAATTGAGAGAGACAATAGAGATCCCTAACTTTGCGCCGGTGATAGAAAATATAGAACCGATATCTGCGCGCCAGGGAAAGATAATCAACATTGTCCCAAAAGTCACAGATGTCGACAATGACAAGCTATTCTTAACTTTCACAGAGCCTTTCGATGAAGAGGGCAGATGGGAGAACACAATAAAATATGATCCTGGAATATATACTGTGACAGTCACTGTCTCTGACGGCCAGGAGATGGTCTCGCAGGAAGTCATCGTAAACCTGACAGAAGAGTACAGCGATGAAAGAGAGAGCATCCTTGAAAGAAAGCTGGAGTACGAGGACGAGGTTGCAAAAGCAGAGCTTGTCCGCGCACGAAGGGAGTCAAAGCAGTTCTCGCAGAGTAAGCCCGGGATCGAGCTTGAGTTTGCCATCAACAATCCGTCAATAGTCCTGTCAAAAATATTGTTCAATGTCAACAAGGAACTTTTAAGATATAATCTTGATATAGAGGGCTTTCCTCTATCTTCACGCCCAAGACAGTATAGCAAAGCACCAGGCCAGGTCTACCAGTATGTCGAGACATCTATTTTTGACGCTGAGAATGAAGATTTTGAGAATGTATCTCTTACATTCATGATCGGCAAGAACTGGTTCGCAGATAATGGGATATCACAATACTCGGTCAAATTATACGAATATTTCGAGGGCGAATGGGAATCTATGGGCGCTGCAAAGATAAATGATATTGGCGATGCTTACACTTATGAAGTCAAATCAGATACATTAGAGGGAATGTATGCTGTGTCAGCAGAAGGTGAATATCTTCCGACAGGAGCAGCAGTTGATGAAGACGGTCTTGATTTTGAGATTGTGAACGATGGTGCGGGAGAACTTACAGAACAGGAAGCTCTGGACAGGGCAGAAGAAACAGAACTTGGAGCAGATGAAGCAGAAGCAGAGGAAAAAGAAGAGAAGAAAAGCGGTTTCCTAAGTAAAGCGATAATCGCAATCATCATACTTGCTGTGCTCGCAGGATTATATTTTGTATTTTCAGGAAGGAAAACATCCGAAGACTTTGCTGGTGGGGAAAAGACAGGTGATCGGGAGGACTTTGCTCGTGAAGTAAAAGCATCAGAGCTTGAATCCCGGAGAGCAGAGAGAGAGGCAAAAGAGGGAGAGAGACAGAGGCTTGCAGAAGAGAAACGCAAACAGCGCGAGGAAGAGGAAAGGCAGATCGAAGAAGAAAGGCAGAGAAAAAAAGAAGTGAAACTGCAAAGACAGGAGGAAGAGCGAAGAAGACGCCAGCAGGAGAGGGATCTGGAAGTAGAAAAAAGAGATGAAAGCAGATACGACGATCTGAGCGAGGCAGCGCTGATCGAGGAGAGAAGAAGGCTTGCCCGTCTTGAAGATGAAAGAAGCGAGCGCGAAGCAATGCGCAGGCAGGAACAGCAGCGGATAAAAGAGGAAGAGGAGATCCGCATGAAAAGACGCGCCAGAGCAACAACAAAAAAGCCAGAAGCAAAGAAACCTGTTGAAGAGAAACCAAAAAAGTCAAACATCAAGATTATTTCTGAAGACGAATGGAAAGACAAGATGAAAAAGAAAAAAGATGATGATGAGCTTACTATCGAACACTTGGACGACGACCTTTAGTTCGTGACACCTTCATAAGCCATGATCATTGCTTCGACTTCATCAAGGAATACAAATTCTCCATTGACTGCGAATGTAGGCGTACCAGTAACACCTTTCTTGATAGCATCATCAAGCTCCCCAAGAATCTGCTCTTCTTTCATTCCGCTGTCAAGGCACATGTTGAACTGTTCCATGTCAAGACCCATCTGCAGGGCGTATCTTTTGATCTCCTCAACTTCAAGCGAAGCAGCATAAAACATTTTGTCGTTGAACTCTAAAAATCTTCCCTGGTCTCTTGCGCATTCAGCAGCCTCTGCAGCTTTCTGTGCATATTCGTGGTACGGCAATGCCATATGGTGATGGACAAAATTGATTTTTCCGTTATGCTTGAGCAGTATCTGCTTCAAAAGCGGGTATGCGTTCCTGCAGAACGGGCATTGATAGTCAGAGTATTCTTCGATAAGTATTCCGTTTGGATTGTTCTGGTACGAACTAATGTCTGCCAGCGGAACTTTTGTTATTTCCTGTTCAATCTCCTCTGGTGTCGGCAGTTCTATGTTGAACACCCTGTCTATATTCACCAGAAAGACGATGATCGCGATAATTATTATCAGAGAAATCCATGGGCCGTATTTTTTCAGGCCATCCTTTTTGTTTTTAACCATTATTCACCACCTACCTTGTACGAACAAAAAATTATCCTTTATTTATATACTTTCCGTTTGATAAAAGAACAATATTTATAAATTTCCCTTAATCTTTCGATCTTTGGGGGAATTGTATGAAGAGTTTTAAGAACAGGCATATCATCTCAATCCATGATCTGACAAAAGACGAGATGGTACACGTTCTTGAGACAGCTTTCAAGATAGAAAAACAGGGACGGCTTGGCGGTGCGAACAGGTTGTTGCGCGGAAAAGTCCTTGCGAACTTATTCTTCGAGCCGAGCACGCGTACAATGTTTTCGTTTGCGACTGCGATGGAGAAGATAGGAGGTTCTGTCCTTACTTTTGCTGATGTCACTGCAACATCTCTGAAAAAAGGAGAGTCTATGAAAGATACTATAAAGATTCTTTCTGGTTATTCTGATGTGATTGTCATCCGCCATCCAGAAGAAGGAGCTGCACGTTACGCTTCTGAATGCTCTGATGTTCCTGTTCTCAATGCAGGCGACGGTTCTAACCAGCATCCTACACAGACTTTGCTCGACCTGTTCACGATAAAAAAGACACAGGGACATATAACTGACCTGAGGGTAGCGATGGTCGGCGACCTCAAATATGGGCGGACAGTGCATTCTCTGGCATATGCATTATCATTGTTCAACTGCACTCTGCACTTTGTAGCTCCTCCAGAGCTGAAGATGCCAGAGGAGTTCAAGAAAATTGTTGCAGAGAACGGATGCACTTTCTTTGAGCATGAGAAAGTTGAGGATGTAATTGACAAGGTTGATATTCTATATTCATGCAGGATCCAGAAAGAGAGATTCTTTGATCCGATCGAGTATGAAAAAGTGAAGAATGCCTTTGTCATAACAAAAAAGATGCTCAAGAATGTAAAGCCTAACTTCAAGATAATGCATCCTCTGCCGAGGATAACAGAGATCTCGACAGATGTTGACAAGACACCATACGCGATATATTTTGATCAGGCAAAAAATGGGATTCCAGTACGCCAGGCATTGCTCGCACTGGTCCTAGGTGCTGTAAAATGAAGACAAAAGAAGTAAAGATCCCTCCTATCAAGGACGGCATTGCAATAGACCACCTGCCAAAGAACAGGGCAATCAAGGTCGCGCATATACTTAATGTTGAAAGGAATGAAGTGGGGATGGTCACAATAGGGATGAACCTGCAGTCAAACAAGCTCGGAAGCAAGGACGTCCTAAAGATAGAGGGCAGGGACCTGACAGACAAGGAGATAAACAAGATAGCGATCATCGCTCCGAACGCGACAGTCAGTTTTATCAAGAACTATGAAGTTGAGGAGAAGATAAATGTCCGTCTTCCAAAGAAGATCGACGGAATCCTCAA
>JAHWHI010000025.1 GCA_019323355.1 Candidatus Woesearchaeota archaeon
GAGAGGATGCTAAACGTGCAATAGAATTGCTTCAGTTCTGTCTTGCAGAGATTGCAACTGATAGAGAGACTGGAAAGATAGATATTGACAGGATTACTTCAGGAATTTCTGCGAGTGACCGTGGAAAAATTGCAGGTGTCAGAGAAATTATCAATGAACTTGAGAATAAGATAGGAAAAGTCATTCCGATTGATGATATTATCAAGGTAGCAGAAGGAAAAGGCATCCCAGCTGCAAAAGTAGAGGAGACTATCGAAAAATTAAAGCGATCAGGAGACATCTTCGAGCCGAAAAACGGTTTTATCCAGAAGTTATAAAGCCAATGCAAATTCTTATATATTGAATTATTTTATCTCGGGACATGAATCAAAAATTCAACCGCCTAGTTGCTTTCCCTACATTGATCTCAGATATTTATAAGTATGAATTTAAAAAAGGCGAGGGGGAATGGGATCCAAGCTATCTAGATTTTGGATATAGAAAGGTTTCAAGAGTTGTAATTGTTGGAACAATCGTAGACAACAGGATTGCTGAAGCAAACACGGTTACAGTAGATGACGGAAGCGGAACCATTGATGTCCGGGAGTTTGTCGACGAGAATAAAGCAAGAAAATTGCTGGAAAAACAGCAGATCGGAGAGATTGTCCTGATAATAGGCCGGATAAGAGAATATAATTCGCAAAGATATATTCTTCCAGAGATACTCAAGGGCACTGACGCAAATTGGGCAAGATACAACCTTATGAAAGCGAAAATCGACAATAAAAGGCACAAAAAAGAGGAAGTGACTATCCGGACACCTGAAGTTTCTGCTCCAATAAAAAAAGACAAAGATGTCGGAAGAGAGGAAGATTTGGAAGTGGAAGAAGAATCAATCGATGATAAGCCTCTTGACCAGATAATAAATAAATCAGATATAATTTTGAAGATAATCAGTGAAGAGGATAAGGGAGATGGTGTTGACATTGTCGAAGTAGTAGAAAAATCAATGCTTGACAATTGCGAACAGATAGTTAATGACCTTCTTGCGTCAGGAGATCTTTTTATGGTGAAGCCAGGAAGAGTAAAAGTTCTATAATTTATTTATAGCTAACCCAATAATGTTACTAAACTGGGAGTGATAAATACTTCTACTAATGTTGCGAGGAATAACATCAACAATGCAATCATTATCAGTTCAGAAGAATCAAATATTATTTTGAAGAATTTCTTGCTTCCAAAATCATGCTTGATCACAGCTACAGATATTATGCCTCCTGCAAGTGCTCCAACAAAGTATGCTGCCATCTCCAAAACCCCATGCGGCATATACCTAACAAATCCAAGACCAACAGCATGAATAGAAGTATAAGACAAAAGTTTTGTCCTGATAAAGCTTCCAATAAAAGCGCCTCCAACAGAAGCGTTCCATACTAAGATAAAAATTGCACCTGCGCCATAAAGGAATGAAAATAATATACAAAATATTAGGACTTTTACATTATTAAAGAAAATTGATGTGATATATTTAGGGTATATTGCTGATCCGCTTGCAACAGCTGCATTCAGATTGCTTATAGTATCATATTGTGTGCTGAATAAGGTGTTTGCAAGGTTTTCAGGCAATAGCAATGCCCAGAGTGTGAATGCTGCAAAAAAACCTAAAAACAAAAATACAAAAAGCGCTATTGTCTTTCCATGCTCTTTCAAGAGATTAAACTCATTATTAATCAACAGATCATTGAGCTCTTCTGTCTTGATTGAAACGTACATGAAATGAAATGCTGCAAACGCTGTGAAAAAGACAATTACCAGGCTAGCATTATTCTTGAATAACACCAGGCCTATGATTATAGCAATGGACGCATAGATGAAGCCCATCAAAAACACAAGAAAAGGTCGTTTTTTGATCTTTTCATAGTCTAATAAGGATTCTAGTACCATTCGGCTTTTTTATACTATTCTGGGATTTAAAAATGTTACGTTTATTAATTGTCAAACTTTTTATAGTACTTCAAGATAACAGATTGTATGGATTATAATGAGTTACTCTCAAAAGCAAGAAAAGAGCTCCCAGAAGCTATTTCTAGTAAAGAGAGGTTTGAAATTCCAAAAGTACTAGGTCATGTTCAAGGCAATAGGACAATTGTGAGTAATTTTGTCCAGATAGCGAAAACATTAGGTAGAGAGCCTGAGCACCTGTTGAAATACGTTCTCAAGGAGACAGCTACTCCTGGAAAGATGATCGGCCAGCGATTAATCCTTGGAAGCAAAGTATCTGCTTCCCTATTAAACCAAAAAGTCAGGCAATATGCAAATACTTATGTTCTATGCCCTGATTGTGGAAAACCTGATACAGAACTGGTCAAAGAAAAGGGTATCTCTATGCTGAAATGTACTGCATGCGGCGCTAAACATCCTGTAAGGCTTATTTAGAGTACTTTCAGCTCCATAAGAAACAATATTAAACCTTTATTTCTTATGAGTGATTTTAAGAGTCACCCTATGATTTCTCATGGAAACATAATCATTGAAAAATTTGATCTTCTTTGCTTTCAGAATGCTCTTCAATTGGTGAATTTCAAACTTATTATTTATTTTTTTCTTATATATTATATTATAATAAATAAATTATTTATTATATTATATATAATATAATTTACAATATATTTATTTTCTATATTGAAAATAATAATGCTCCGTGTTCTGAATTATTGTCAATATTGTAAAAAAATCACTTTCACTTTACTTATATATAATAATATTTGTAATTATAATAATAAATAAAAAAGAAAAAAATATTTTTTATTAACTCATTCTCCAAACGAAATCAAGGGGTCACTCCTTAGAAGATATAAAGAAATGTTTATATACCTTCTTTTCGTTTGGAACTTATTGTTAATGAAGCTCAGCAAGGTCTTCATTTGATAAAAACAAGGTGATTTTATGTCTGAAAAGAGGCTGATAAATTTTTTTGAGAAGTTTTTGGAAAAAGAACCCTTATTCAAAAACAAAAAGGTTCTACAGTCAGATTATACTCCTGAAAGTATAAAACATAGGGAGGATAGTGTGAATCAAATAGCAGAGGTCCTAGCTCCAGCATTAAGATTGGATAAGCCCTCGAACTTGTTTCTGTACGGTAAGACTGGAACTGGAAAGACAGTCACAGTCAAATTCACAACAAACAATATTTTAGAGGTTGCCAAGAGCAAGGAGATTCCTATTAAAGTTGTCTATATCAACTGTAAGCTTAAGAAGGTTGCAGATACAGAATACAGGCTTATTGCAGAATTGATCAGAAAATTAGGAGGGAGTGTTCCAGCAACAGGACTTCCCACAGAAGAGGTGTATAAACAATTTTTCAATATGATTGATACTCAAAAGCAGATATTGATCTTAGTCCTTGACGAGATAGATCAATTGGTCGACAAAATTGGTGATGAGATCCTTTATTCCCTGACAAGGATCAATTCAGACCTGCAGAACGCACAGGTTAGTATTGTTGGAATATCCAACGATTTGATATTTGCAAACAACCTTGATCCTAGGATCAAATCTTCTCTCTCTGAAGAAGAGCTTGTCTTTGCTCCATATAATGCGCTCCAGCTTAAAGATATACTACATTCCCGGGCAACTGTTGCTTTCAAGCCAGAAGTAATCACAAACGGAGTTATTGAGAAATGTGCTGCTTATGCAGCAAGAGAGCATGGTGACGCGCGCCGCGCCCTGGAACTGCTAAGGGTTGCAGGTGAGATAGCAGAAAGGAAAGGATTTGCCCAGATAGAAATAAACCATCTGGATGATGCAGAGCACAAGATAGAAAAAGACCGAATCATTGATTCAATCGATTGCCAGCCAAAACAGTTTCATCTTGTTCTTTATTCAATCTTTTCTATTTTTAATAAAAGAAGAGACTATATCCATACAGGAGAGGTCTATGATGTTTACAAAGCAGTCTGTCTCCAGACTAACCAACGACCATTGACTCAAAGGAGAGTGTCTGACATAATTGGAGAGCTTGACATGCTTGGTATAATAAATGCAAAAACAATTTCAAAAGGGAGATATGGCAGGACAAGAGATATTACTGTTTCAATCCCACAAGATATCAAGAAGAAGATCGACAACATACTCAAGAATAAACTCGATCTATAATTGCTATCTCTCTTACTTATGGTACGATGCTAGCAGATATTAATTCAAAAAAGGATTTTATCCAGCACTTTTTCCAGAAAGGTGTACTTATAGAACCAGATGCTCTTCAAGATGTTGACGAGACTAAAGTTCAGTTCAATGCACTTGCAGAGTATCTTAAAAATAAACAGGATTCTATCAAACAAGAGGACATCCAGAATTTTCTGAAGCAGGATATCTCCCAGGACATCTCTTCATCAGGTGTCAAAACTCCAAGCAGCAGTAAATACAATGTCAAGATAGTATTTAATTATATTGACGAGAAAAGAAAAAGGACTGCAGCTGATTTCGTCACTTATTATAATAGAAGGTATCAGGCATTAAGCAAGCTTCTTCGTTCACGTTCGGAGTTATTGAACCTTACTTCTATCAGCAAGGTGGGGCAGGACAATAACAAATCCTTTGACCAGATTTCTGTGATCGGAATGATAACAGATATTTCTGAGACAAAAAACAAACATTTTATCCTAGAGGTTGAGGATAATACTGGAAAAATCAAAGTGTTGTTGAGCAACAAAAAGGAAGAACTGATCAAGATTGGAAAAGATCTGGTCCTTGACGAGGTCATAGGGATAACTGGAGGTTATGGAAAAGACATAATCTTTGCAAACAAAGTGGTAATTCCAGATATCCCGTTAAATAAAGAGCTTAAAAAATCCCCTGATGAAGCATACGCAGTGTTTCTTTCAGACCTTCACATAGGAAGCAAAGAATTCATGGATGAAGAATTCAATAAATTCCTCAAATGGATAAATGGCGAGATGGGTAATGAGAAACAAAAGAGTATTGCAAAGAAGATTGGATATGTCATAATTGCAGGTGATTTGATTGAAGGCATCGGCATCCACCCTAATCAGGAGGCAGTGCTTAAGATCAAGGATATTAAGAAACAATACGAAAGATGTGCAGAACTTCTGTCCAAGATTCCCCCTCATATCCAGATTGTTCTTAGTCCCGGAAACCACGACCCTCCAAGATTGGCAGATCCCCAGCCAGTGCTCCATAGGGAATACGCAGAATCTCTCTGGAAACTGCCTAATGTGATCATGACAACCAGTCCAGGAATAGTAAATATACATTCCTCTGAGAAATTTCCAGGGTTTGATGTTTTGGTGTATCATGGAAACTCCCTGTTTTATTATGTTGATAAGATCCAGAGGCTGAGAGAGGCTGGAGGTGTTGACAAGATTGATGTGACATTAAGATATCTTCTTCAGAAACGCCATCTCGCACCCGCCCATGGATCGACTTTATTTATCCCAGATACTAGGTCAGATCCTCTTGTGATAGAGAAGATTCCTGATTTTTTGGTTGTAGGCCACATACATAAGGCTGCAGCCTCTAATTATCGTAGCACTACTCTTATCAGCGGAAGCTGTTGGGACGGAATAAGTGACTATGCATTAAAGCACGGCTCCCATCCAGAGCCAGCAAGAGCAATAATTGTAAATTTACAGACAAGGCAGTTAAACATTATGAAATTTTAAGATGGAAAAAGAAATCGACATCAGTCCAGAGACACAGGCGTACTTTGACATGATTGACCAGAAGGTCAAGGAAGAGCATAAACTAGCTTCAGAAGCAAGAAGCAAAAACTTTGATCCTTCTCCAGAAGTAGAGATATCTCTTGCAAAGGATATGGCTGAACGTGTCCTTGGTCTTATTGCGACAGTTGCTCCCCAGATTAAAAACTCAAACCTTGTTGTTCGGATCAAGGAACTGGAAGAGAAATATGGAAGCTTGGACTGGCGCGTGGCATTTACAATCGCACTAGAAATCGCACAGCAGAAGATGTGCAAGTTTGAATCTGAGAGAGAGGCCATGGAAGTTGGTATTCGTGCTGGATTTGCATATGTCACGATTGGAACCACAAGCGCATGCCTGGAGGGCTTTACAAAACTTGAGCTCAAAAAAAGACGAGACGGAAAGGAGTATTTTTCAATGTGGTTCTCTGGCCCGACGAGAAATGCAGGAGGCACAGCAGCTTCTGTCTGTGTACTGATCGGAGACTATGTCCGGAAAAAAATGGGATATGGAGTTTATGATCCTGATGAGCAAGAAGTAAAGCGTGTGCGGTGCGAAGTAGAACAGTATCATGAACGTTGTGACCCTGTCCAGTATCTTGCTTCAGAGGAGGAGATGGAATTTCTCGTAAACCACAATCCTATTGAGATTGCAGGCGACCCCTCAGAGAAGATTGAGGTGCCAAATTATAAGAACCTTCCACGGATTCCAACAAATATCTGCCGTAGCGGTTTTTGTTTGATATACTCAGAATGTCTTCCCCTGAAAGCTCCGAAGTTGTGGGCCCAGCTGTCTAGATGGGGCAAAGAATTTGATATGGAGCAATGGGACTTTCTGGAAAAATACGTCAAGATGCAGAAAGAGGCAAAAGCAAGAAAAGCAGGATCTGCAAACAAGACAGATAAAAAATCAGACGAGAAAATAACTCCAGTTTACACTTATATCACTGACCTTGTCGGAGGCCGTCCAGTATTCGGTCATCCTCTAGCAAAAGGAGGCTTCAGGTTACGTTATGGCCGAAGTCGCGCTTCTGGTCTTTCTGGCCAGTCTCTTCATCCAGCAACAATGCACATCCTGAATGATTTCATTGCAACAGGCACCCAATTTAAGCTTGAAAGACCAGGAAAAGCAACAGTTGTGACTCCCTGCGAAAATCTGGAAGGGCCAATAGTCAAACTTGAAAATGGAGATGTCATGCTCATCGAGACAGAACAGATGGCAAAGCAATACAAGAAAGACGTCAAAGAAGTTCTGTTCCTAGGAGATCTCCTTATCTGTTATGGAGATTTTTTTGATCTGGCGCATATTCTTGCGCCTGCAGGGTATTGCGAAGAATGGTGGATCCAGGAGCTGGAAAAAGCAATTGTTGATACATTTGGTTCTTTGGACCTGGAAAAAGCTTCTGAGCTGACAAATATTAATATTCATCTGCTGAAAAAACTGATTGACAAACCTATCAGCACAAAGCTCTCGGCAGCAGATGCACTGAACCTCTCTAGGAATCTTTCAGTCCCTTTGCATCCTCGTTATACATACCACTGGAAAGATATTTCATTGGAACAGTTCACAAGACTTCTTGATTATCTTGAGAAAGTAAAGGTGATCCTTGATTCCGGATCAGAAAAGATCATACTTTCAAAAAAGTCCGAGGACAAACGTATCCTCGAGATACTTGGAGTTCCTCATAAGGTATCTATAGAAAACGTAATAATTGAAAAAAATGATGCTCTTGCTTTCTACGAACAGTTAGGAAAATTTGATTTATCAGGATTGCGAAAAGCAGAGGGTGAAAACCCTCTTGAGAAGATAAATAACACTGCAAAGATAAAACTTCGGGATAAAAGCGGAGTTTATATTGGCGCGCGGATGGGTCGTCCAGAGAAAGCAAAGATGAGAAAATTAAAAGGGAGCCCGCATGGTTTGTTTCCTATTGGAGAGGAAGGGGGCCGTTTACGTTCGTTCCAGTCTGCGCTAGAAGTCGGATATGTAAATTCATCTTTTCCAATCTTCTTGTGCCCAGAGTGCAAGAACACAACAGTATATCCAAAATGTGAATCTTGTGATGTCCCTACAATAAGATCTAAATTCTGCGACAAATGCGGGATTGTATCAGACTGCTCCCACAATCCGTCTGTCTTCAACGAGCGTAGAATCAACTTCAGGGGTTATTTTAACGACGCACTGAAAAAACTCAAGACCAGCCTATATCCTGATTTGATAAAGGGAATAAAAGGGACAATCAACAAAGAACATCTTTTAGAAAATATAATGAAAGCAATCCTCCGCGCCAAATATGATGTATATGTTAACAAAGACGGTACAATCCGTTATGATGCGATTGCAGTGCCAGTTACACATTTCAAGCCAAAGGAGATCCAGGTTCCTGCCAAAAAATTAAGGGAGTTAGGTTATCTAAAAGATATTGACGGCAAAGATTTAGAGAACGATGACCAGATCCTGGAGATCAAGCACCAGGATTTAATCCTTCCTTGCTGTCCAGAGATAGAATATCCTGCAGACAAGGTGATGCTGCAGACAACATATTTTATTGACGACCTCCTTCAATATTTGTACGGCCTGCCCAGATATTACAATTGCAATAGCCGTGAGGATCTTGTCGGGCACACTGCAATAGCTCTCGCACCGCACACCAGCGCTGGCACTGCAGTACGTATTCTAGGGTTCTCAAAAACCCAAGGCTTTATGGGCCATCCCCTGCTTCTTTGCGCCTGCCGTAGGGATGCTGATGGTGACGAGATCGGATTTTTTCTAGCTTTCGACGGTTTTCTGAATTTCTCAAAGAAATTCCTCCCAGATTCTAGAGGGGGAACAATGGATGCTCCTATTGTTCTGACATCGAATGTCAAACCTGCAGAAGTTGATGATATGGTATTCAAGATGGACACTGCATGGAGATACCCTCTTGAATTTTACAACGCATGCTTGGCATACAAGATGCCCTGGGATGTGAAGATCGAGCAGGTGAGTCACAGGCTGTCAAAACCAGAACAGTACGAAGGGTATGGATTTACTCATGACAATGGAAATTTCAATGCAGGAGTCCTTGTATCAGCGTATAAGACACTGCCTGCAATGCAGGACAAGCTTCTTGCTCAGATGGATGTTGCAGAAAAAGTCCGGGCAGTCAATGAAGCAGACGTTGCGGATTTAGTTATTAATAAGCATTTTTTAAAAGACACAAAAGGAAATCTCCGGAAATTCTCCAATCAGATGTTTAGATGTGTTACCTGCAACGCAAAATATCGCAGGCCCCCTCTGTCAGGAAAGTGCCAGACTCCGGGCTGTAAAAAAGGACGCATCATTTTTACTGTCAGCGAAGGTTCTGTTGTAAAATATCTGGAGCCTTCTTTAAGTATCGCAGAGAAATACAATGTCAGCTCATATCTGAGACAGACCCTGGAATTGACAAAATTGCGGATAGAATCTGTCTTTGGCAAGGACAAGGAGAAACAGGAAGGTCTTGGAAGGTGGTTTTAAAGCAAATAAGAACATTTATATAGTTAACATCTCCTTCTAAAAAAAGCGTTGCTACTCGGGCATAGCAAAAAAGCAAACGTTTATTAATACGTATATGTTTCCCGAAATTAAGATTAATTGTGCAAAAGCGCTAAAAAAAGAGTATTTTGGTGATATTAGCGTCCGATTTCAGCCCGGACACCTAAGAAATCATCAATAATCAAACATCACGGGGGATATTTTCAATGATCGTAGAGAAAGCTTTTTTAGATAAATTAAAAGAGTTTGGCCTCAACAGCTATGAGTCAAAATTGTGGATCGCACTTCTTTCACGCGGAGTCTCGACAGCAGGTGAGCTCGCTGATATTTCAGCTGTTCCTAGAAGCAGAAGTTATGATGTTCTCGAAAGCCTTGAGAAGAAAGGCTTTATCAAGATGAAGACGACAAAGCCTATCAAATATATTGCTGTCTCTCCAGGAGAAGTTCTGAATCGTGTCAAGGAAAAACTGGTTCAGCAGACTAGCGAGGACATCGAGATACTGGAGTCATTGAAAGCAAGCAAGCTCGTCGATGAACTGAATGTTTTATTCTCTCAGGGTCTGGACGCATTGGACCCGACAGAGCTTTCTGGAAGTCTGAAAGGACAGGAAAATATCTTTCATCATCTAAGTATGCTCATCAAGAACGCAGAAGCATCCATAAAGTTTGTAACAACTGGCAGTGCTTTCATGAAAGAGCTTGAATATTTCAAAGAGGATCTTGAGAATGCAAAAAAACGCGGGGTAGACATTACAATAGCAGTCCCTCACAACAAGCAGATAAAAGATGCAGTCAGGTCCTTGAAGCTCGGGAAAGTTGTTGATACTAACTTAACATCTCGGTTTGCAATAATTGACAATAAAGAGCTCATGTTCATGCTGTTGGATGATTCAAAAGTTCACAAAAGTTATGATATCGGCATCTGGGTCAACAGTCCGTATTTTACCTCATACCTGAATGGCATGCTTGAGGGCTATGCCAAGCAATAATCAGGTAATAAACTAGGAATTCTGGCATCTGTAATTTCGAAAAGTTTATAAATCAATACTGGCTCTGTATTTAAAAAGAGGTGATTCAGATGGTTGGACTCACAATAGAACAGGCCACACTTGCGATCATTATAGGTACATTAGCTGCTGTAGTCTTTTGCTTGAGAGTACTTGTATTCCTTGAGAGGCGTATTGCAAGCATAGATACAAACATTGAAGCTGTTGTGAAACGTATTGAAGCAGAAGAGCTTAAGATTGAGGCTGAAACAGCTCGGCTTGAAAGAGCAGTTGGTATAAAGCCAAAGAAAGCTAAAAAAACAGCAAAGAAAGCTAAGAAACGAGCTAAAAAGAAAAGAAGATAAGTTTTTTATTTTTTCATAAATCATCTTTTGTATTGGGGGGAGGGATGAAACGTACGATAGCATTATTCTTAATCTTGTTGATAGTATCTTTATGTTTCTACTCCAGCTTTGCTCTTGCTCTTCCAGATTCTACAAAATTTCAGGGATTGATAGAGGAGATACGGATTGCAGATGTAGAAAACAATGTTCATCCTGTTGTAAAATCAGGCATAACTGCCCAGATCGATGTTCTCTTGACCCCAAAAGATATCACTCCAGCAGAAGTGACTTTCACAGGAATGCAGTTCAATTCCTGCCAGAATGTAAACATAGATGATGTTGATAAATCAAAATGCTCCCTTTCTCTTATTCCTCAGGCCTGCACAGGGTTGGTCCAGTACAAGGACGTATCCCAAAGCATAACATTTGCAATAGACGGGCAAAGACCTGCTATCTCCAACATCAACATTATTGGTGCAGAATATATTGACGGAAAGCCAGTGATAGGAAATGCAGGCTTTACAGTATATTATTCTGGAGTCAGTGACTCTGGCGAATGTGGGGGTTGTGCCGGAGTCAAAGAATTAAAGATATATTATGGGGGTTTCTCAAGTGACAGACTGCTTGGAAAGGCAGATTTTAATGTCGCAAGCATCAGTGATTGTATTGTTCCAGATGGTCAGGTCATGATATCTGGAGGAAATCTTGATCCAGATCTCTCAGAGCCTGGAATCATTTATGCACAAGCATGTGATTCATTAGGCCAATGTAGCCAGAACATTGTCTCAACAGAAGCGATCATAGATACAAAAAAGCCAGACATTGATGCAAACATCTATGACTCTAATGAAGAAATCATAACATATTTCAATCAAAATATGATCTATAAGATAAAAGCAGATATCACTGACGAATATGGCGTTGACGAGAATTCTCTGCAGATAGATCTGACACAGTTTGGTGTTTCTTCCCCGCCATTGCCAGTAAAGATAAATGACGAATATACCTGGACATTCCAGTCTTCGGTCCAGCAGCCGCCATCATACTTCGAGATCACTGCAAAAGATTATGCTGGTAACGAACAAGTGTTCAGAAAGACTCTTGCATTAGTGCAGGACCACTCCCAACCCTCCCTCGCAGGAGCAGAAGGCGTACGCACAAACCATTTCTATGCTGGAAAGTCTTATCTTGGAAAGACAAACAATACATTACAGATAGAGATTGCAGATTCTGGTTCAGGCATCACAAGAAGCGGAGTAATTATTGATCTATCTAAACTAAATCCAGGATATTCTGCCCAGGAGTTTCCAGATTCATGCGAGATTCTTTCCAATGGAAATTTTTTATGTGAAAAATATGATCTCGATTCAAACTTAGTTGAAGGTGTGGTCGAAGTCAAAGTTACAGTGATGGACAAGGCAGGCAATATTCTTCCAGCGCAGTCTGCAAATATTTATGTAGATAAAATAAAGCCAGTGATCTCATCTATAACACAGAACATGCCCCTGCCAACAGCAGCAGATGAAGGGTCTTTTGGGTTTCTCATTGACGCGCTCGAAACAAACCCGATAATTGTATCAGCAGACACCTCATCTTTTTCAGATGATGGCATAAGTCAAGTAATCTGCCCGTCTTCAACAAACTGCCTTTTTTCTCCAAATGACATAAATCCGTTAAGCGGAGAGAAAACAATAACAATAAGAGTTTCTGACATTGCAGGCAACTTTGTCGAGAAAGATTATACTTTTTCATTGTATCAATTGGCACAGTGCAATGTCTATGGCGACGGCCTGGTGTCAATGTCAGCAGGAACCCCGAATCCAAAATCCCTGGATCGCAGATTAGCAAGCTACAAGCCGTTCAGGATATATGTTCCCCTGCAGCTGACACACGACCCGAATATAGAAGTCGCAGATATCCTTGTTCAGTACTGTGCAAATGTTCCTGGAATCACACTCGGGGATTATCAGATAATTACTGGAGATGCAGACAATCCATTCTTTTTGGTGAGCGCCTCAGTAAGCACAGGAACAATCCCAACGGAATTTCCACTTGCTTGCAATTTCTCGCTCCAGATAGTACACGGAGATACTAAATGCATTAATCTCGAAGATGAATATTTTAATTTTACAATCCCTCTGGAAAACTTTCCCCTTGGAGATATTGGCGGAGAAGCCCAGGAAAAAATAACAGGTGTTGAGGGAAGGATACAACGGTTGAGAGATAAGATTCACGAAAAAGAGAAAAAACTTAATTGGATTAAGAACTGGTGCAAATTAGTAGAAAGTATGCACTATGCAGATTCAGCAGCACAGGCAATAAAATCAATCTTGTTTGGCGTAGGCTGTGTTGTCAGTAAATTACCTTATGTCGGTGAGGCTGGCAAAGTTATCTGGCAGGCTGGATGTTATATCGGAAATATATTTGGAACACTGACCAGCACACTCTTCTGGTCAAAATACTATCTTCCAACAGATGAACAGTCAGTCAAAGAGATATTGGGTATTGGAAACAAATATCTATGTATAGTCTACTCCTGCAAACTTTGCAATATTGGTGAGCTTGTCAAGATAGGGGTCGGGATGGCAGGTGATGTCAGCAGGGGTCTGGCAGGATCTGATACTTCAAATTTAAACAGTAAAGGCACAGAAGATAAAAGCCAAGACAGGCCCGCAGAACCAGCAACAGAAGATACAGGAAGAAGAGATGCGATGAAGGAAGAGGACAACTGGTGGGAAGGCGTCGATGAATTTGAAGGCACTGAAGAATGGCCTGAAGATTGGGGTGATGCTGATGGCGAATGGGTCGATGAACCCAGTGAAAGAGTTCTTGCAGAACCAGAAACAACATACGACTTCAGCAAGTTTAAGGAAGGCTCTCATTATTTCCACTACGGAGATTCTGCTAACAGAGGAAAGACAGACTTTTATCAGGACATGTCAAAGGCAACAGATCTTGGTGCAGGTTATCTTGACTCCAGCAAATATACTTGGGATCCGTTCAAGAGCGTACATTATGCAAATGCGTGCTTCTGTGAACGCGGGATCATATTCAATTTGAGAAAAGAAAGGCAGATCGAGTGCATCTATAGGGATTGCCTGAAATCCCACCTGGAGCAGGGACTTCCGACAACATCCTGTGAGATTGCGAAAAAAGAGCAGGAATGTTTGTATATTGATTCAGCAGAATACAAATTATACGGTTTCTTCAACTGGGAGAAATTATGGCAGGCAGCTGTAAAATCATTGGCAGCCTATGCATATAATCAGGCTTTCGAGGCTTTATGCGGCGATTACTATAAATGGAAAAAAGCCCAAAGCAATAGATGTGATGAGACTAAGGATGAACCTTGTCAGGGCGTCCAGGACGCGCTTTGTGGTGTTGCAGAGGCAATAGTCGAGGTTGGAGAATTGTACAGTGTCTATGTCCAGGCTCAGGAGTTATGGCAGCCTCCAGAAATAGAAGAGGTGTACTGTTGATGAAATATAATAATTTTCTTATACTCATCATTATTTTTTCATTGATAATCCCAATTGCATTTTCCGCCCCGATAGCAAACTGGTACGCTGTCCAGGATTGGGAACTTGATGTCTGCAACAAATGGGGCGGCACAGTGACAGATGGAACAGTCTCTGGAAGGTTCCGGGCGCAGACAGACATTATCCAGAGCACAACAGTCACACTACAAGCGCACAAGATTGTCGGTCCGCAGAACGCGACTTATGAAATCGCATGGTATGTCGAGCCGGCAATGAATGCAATGGCAATCAGCATTTATCTTAAAGGGACACAAAATTTCCTTGTTGCAAACGGGACTGCAGATTTCCGTGCTCCTTCAGTAGGTTATTGGGCAGGAGATCTCCCTGCAAACTATTCAGAGGCAATAATCCAATTTTCAGGCGAGACATTATCAGTCCCAGTAGTATGTATAAATTGCGACTAAGATGGTAGATAAAAAACAAAAGGTAAAAAGTATAAGTATGAAGAGAAAGAGATTCCTAGACATAAGATTCCTCACAAAGCATGTTCTTAATGATTTGGGATTCTGGATAGTCGGTATTGTCGGAATATTCAACATCATCATCCTGGGCGTGGTTTACTCTATTTTTCCAGCACTACAGATGACAAGTGCAGTCGCAGAGGAGGCTGCAAAAGGCCTGACAAGAGACGAGGCAGTGTTGAATGTGATTGAGCAGATGGATCCAACAAGCATTGTATTGTTCGGTTCAATAAAAGCACTAGCAATTATGATCGTCGGATTTTTATTGATATTGCTTGTCTTGACATATTTCAAAGGAAAAATATACCTTTCATTGCAAGATAAAAAGATGGACAAGGCGTATTTCAAACAATTTTATGTTTTCAACATCTTTTATTATCTGATATTTATTTCAATCCCCTTGATCATATTGATCACAATAAAACCAATGGCAGCTGCAAAAATCATCCTTGTATTTGCTCTTGCCTACGCATATCTTACTCCGTTGATAAGGGCAAATTTCAGATCTTCGGAGACATACTTCAGAAATTATGTCTTGATTCTGAAACGATCGTTCCGATCAGCAGTCCAGCTGGGCGTGCTCTTAAGGGTGCTAGTACTGGCATTTTTATTTTTTGTCTTATACGTAATCTCGTCAGGATTAAGTATGCTTGGTTTTATCGGAGCAGTGATTTTCATTGTTTTATTTTTGTACTTGAGCGCAGTCTCGAGAATCATAATCTTCAATAAGATTCAAAATGTTAAATAAAAAAAGAGGTCAAAAAAGAGGTCAGATAACAATCTATATAATCATAGGTCTTGTTATTTTGATAGTTGCAGGTTTGATAATCTATTTAGCGTTCATGCCAGAAAAAGAGATAGAGCAGGCAGCAAGAGAAGAGCTTCTTCTTCCAGCATCTCATCGGCCGGTTCAGGCATTCATTGAAGATTGTCTTTCTGAAATATCAGAGGATGCCTTGAAGAAACTGGGCGCTCATGGCGGATGGATCAGCATAGAAGATCCTCTTGTCGACTGGAAAGAGTTCAATATAAATTTGATGAAACCTACTGAATCTGATGTTGTATCTTTGGATAGATCTGGCAAGAACCTGGTTCCATACTGGTGGCACATGAAATCAGAGTTTAAATGTTATGACTGTTTTTCAACACAGGAGAATATTCCTTCGATGGAAGATATCGAGGACCAGTTGAATTATTACATCGAGAAGAATCTTCCAATGTGCCTGCAGGGTTTTTCTGACCTGGAAAAGCAGGGTTTCGATATATCCGAGCTGGACAATCCATTGGTCCAGGCAATAGTCACGAATAAAGATGTTATTTTTATCCTTGATTATCCTCTGAAGATCGCAAAGAATGAATTGGAAGTAAAAACAAAATATTTCAGAATCCGCCAGGATGTAAACTTGAGAAAAGTCTACAATCTAGCATTGCAATTGACCTATGACGAGATCCACGGCCAAAGATTAGAGAATTTTGTATTGATGAATCTCATCACAGTATTCTCTGGCGCGGACTTTAGCAAGCTCCCTCCTATAACTTCATCGACTACTGGCTTTGCCACAGTCTTCTGGGCAAAGCCACATGTCGAACTCATGCTGAAAGACTTGATCGCAACTTATGTCCCTTTCCTGCAGGTAGATGGAACCGCGGGCGCCAAAAAGATAAAGGACGACGATCCTGTTGTCGAAGGAACATACAATACAATGTATTTTGAGGTCTGGCAGGAGGAATACCCAGAAGTCTCTGTGAATTATTTCTATAATGATTGGCCGATTGATTTTGATATAACTCCTCCGGAAGGTCCAGGCCTTCTAAAGGCACAGGTCTATAGAACTGAATATCCTTTTGACATCCTTCCCCCTTTCCAGAGAAATCTTTATGAATTCTTCTATGACGTGGCTTTTCCTGTTGTGATTGAACTTTACGATTCTGATGCTTTCGACGGAAAAGGGTATAGTTTTTTTATTGCGCACGAAGCAAACATCAAGGACAATAAGAACATGCTGGACTGGAACCAGGGAGAGGGAACTTTTTATTGGGATCCGGAGTTTATGCAGTTGTCCTTGGATGATGTGAACCAGAATGTAGAGATTATAGATCCTATGACTGGAGAGATGTCATATGCTTCTACAAACGTGACACTTCCAGCAAGAGCAAGAACCTTGTTTGATAATCCAGAGCAAAGGATAGTCAATGTCACGATACATACATACGATAGAAAAACAGGGGATCCACTAGATAATGTTGCGATCTTGTTTGGTTGCGGATTCTATAGCACAGCATCAATCTCAGTCTCTCAGGATTTAGGGGATGATTCTTCTGGATATATTGGAAAAGTTCCGGTCTGCGTTGGAGATGGCAGGTTCGAGTTCAGCGCCCCTGATTACAGGACATTGATACTCTCTAATCTTTCTGCAGAACCTGGAAAAAATATTGAATTAGAGGCTTATCTGGATCCTGTCCAGCAGCAGGAAGTAAGATATGAAGAAGTGATCAAAATCATTTCAAGCGGAGATCCTTCACTAGGAACCCTGACAACTACTACCCAATATCTTCAGGACAAGACATTAAAATATTATGAACAGGCAATGATTTCATTCAATAAAGTAAAAGAAGATCCGTATGAACGAGAGTATAGCCAACTGATAATGCTTACAAATTCATCAACAGCAGATATTGAATTGATTCCTGGAAAATATGAGATAAACATCATGGTCACAGACAAGCGCGGAGTTGTCATCTGGCCAGAGACCAGAACTTACGGCTCTGGTGACGAGGAGCAGACAGTGATCATCCCTCCTGAAAAAGTAGAGCTCGAAGAATTCTTCTCAGGAGGCCTGGATTATAAGAATGAGACCTGCGAGGATTTACTGATAACACAAAGTATGCTTGACGAAGAGAATGTCCTGGTTGTAAAGGCAATCAAATTCAAGGTGCCAACAAGAATCGAAGATTTAATGGAATCAGGCAAGATACCTGAATATACTTCTCAGCACTGTATTGATCTACAGCCAGAATTCGTCTAGGAAGAAGTTGCATTGGCAATCATCTGCGCCAGAAGCTCTTCAGATTGGTATGTCCTTGCTCTTCCAAGGCTTCTGCAGTTCAATTGCTGGTATTTGTTGACAATTTTATCACAGATTGTAAAGTCTCCTGCAAAGGCAAACACAATATAACAGTTATCCCTCAATCCAGAGCTGGTGATAACTTCACAATACTTGGATTCATTATGCACAACAGCCAGTTTCTTGTAGCAGGAATTTGCTTTTCTCTCTGTTAATGATTTGCATAGATTGTTCCCAGCCTCTTCAGAAATCTCTGCTATCTGGCTCTCTATGTCTAATATTGAAGGTTCTGTTTTTTCTATCTCCATCTCCTTTTGTGTAAGTTCAACCTCAGGTTCTATCTTTGTCTCAGGCTCAACTTTTTGTTCTTTTTTAGATGTTGTAGGCACAGAGGGCTTTGGTTCTTCTATTTTCTCCGGAGGTCTTTCTATCTCTGGAAATGTAATCTGTTTTGGTTCTTGTACTTGTGGAGCTTTTTCTTTTCCAGCGATGCTCATAATAACTAGCACAAGACCGACTACAATCACGATCGCCGCAAGGATTATGATGATTGTCTTAAGTGAGATCTTTCTTTTTTGGGCAATTGGCTTGTATGCTGAATCTATCGCAGCATTTACTAACCGAGGATCATACCCGCTAGAAATCAGATAATTCCGCAGGGTTGTTATACTGTACCCTGCATCCCGCTGTTTTCTTATATAATCAGCAAGCCTCTTTACATCCTGGTTGTATCCATCACCCATATTTCATTGAGTGGTTATCTTGGTTTTTAAGCTTTTTGTTAGAATAGGAAAAAGAAAAAGAAAAATCAAGCAACATTTTCTTCTTTTGCATCTTTCAGAGCAAGATATTCATATGCTTTTCCAAGCACAACCATTGCCCGCGGAAGGTCGTTTATGTTCAGGCTGCTTGTTGTCTGCCATTCGCCGTCCTTGTCTTTATAATTTCTTTCAAAGCTCACTGTCTTGAATTCCCTTAGCTTGCCGTCTTTTTTTGTCTCATTGTTCCAGATGGTTGCGCTGACGCATCCTACTCGAAATTTTTGTTCAGGTTTTGTCATTTTTCATATTCCTCCTTTATATTTTAAACAGTTCTTGGCAGATAGAATTAAGCACGCGTAATTAATATTCATTAGCAACAAAAATTTAGAACTTTTACATTATTAATAGCAGGTCATTGGAAAAGATTAAGAAAATTTTATTTCTTATTGACATCTTTAAGAACTTTTTCTATTTCTTTGATATCCTTTTCAATCTCTTTTATTTTCGCAGAATTGTCCTCGACTACAAGCAGTTCACCGCATTCAGGGCATTTGTACTTGAACTCAACAGCATTGTCAAACGCAATACGCATGCAGTTATATTGGCAGGTATAGAAATTCTCCATCTTTTCCCGCTCAAGCCTTTCTTGTAGTCTCTCAAGTCTTTCTTCTTTAAGTTTCTTGATGACATATTTGATTTGTTTCAGCCTGAATGTCCAATAATAGATGTACCACCCTTTCTTCTTGTCTTTCCTTCTGATAAAGCTCACAAGATTGTGCTTAAGCAGCCGATACAGCATATTCCTGGTGAGATTGACTTCCTGTTTCAGGCTTTCTGCAAGCTTGAACTCTGAGAAATTCTTCTTGTTCTTGAGCTTCATGACTAATGGAACAACATCTGGTCCCGCAGTATCAGAAATCACAGTTTCTAGGAGTGTATTTGTTAATCTCATCTTCAAAGAGTCAATATATGTTAGGCTACTCTATTTTTCAGGTGGACTGTATTTAAAGCTTTCGGTCAAATGATAAGGTCCTTCAATTCTAGACCCTTTTTCTGCGCGTCCTCTATCTTGATACTGAAATTCTTGTTCTTCTCATCGAGATCTTCGAGCTTGAGGAATCTCCAGTCAGTCCTGTCGAATCTGACAGCCAGCCAGCTCTCAGAGCCGAACAATCCGCTGAACTCTTTTAATTGGGAGATATCTTCTTTTGTGACATATAGTGTATTATTCTTTGATGTTTTGCATTCTATAGCAAGCTTTCTGGTATTGTTGCTTGCCAGTATGTCTGGAGAGGGGTATCTAGAGCTGCCAGACCCAGCAACACGTATCGCACACCATCCGCTTGCAAAGAATTTATGGATAAGGTCGCGTTCAGCATTTGTCCCCTTGATCTTTTGTTTCATATCCTTATTTTTTAGTTTTAAGTTTTTTAAATCTATCTATTCATCGAAAGGTTTATTAAGCTTCATTACACAATCTTCTTAAAATGCCTGGAAACAAAAATTCTGTCAAATTATTGCCCTTGGCTGCAATGGAAGCAGTAATGCGGAAAGCAGGAGCTCCAAGAGTCTCAGAGGACGCTAAACAAGCCTTAAAAGAAGTGCTTGAGGAATGGGGCGAGAAAGTGGCGAAAAAAGCAGTCGAATTTGCAAAACATTCTGGTCGAAAAACAGTAAAAACAGCAGATATAAAGCTAGCTTCTAAATAACGGAAAATTTAAATATTACACACCAATCTTATAGCCTATTAGGGAGGGGGAAATTATGAAACTTACTTTAGCTGAACCAAGGTATCTTAAGGATAGTGTCACTGTCATTTCTGAGCTTGTCAATGAAGCGAGATTTAAGATCACTCCAGACGCAGTCGAACTGGTTGCAATGGATCCTGCAAATGTTGCAATGGTAATCTTCAAATTACTGTCATCATCATTCGTAGAATACAATATCAAGGACACAACAGAATTATCAATCAATCTTGACAATCTAAAAAAGATCTTGAGAAGAGCGTCACCTACAGATGTGCTGACACTCGAGCTTGACAAAGCAAAATTGAAGATCACCTTAAAAGGAAGGGCGACCCGAACATTCTCTCTTCCGATTCTCGAGCTTGAAGAGAAAGAACAGAAGATTCCTAGTTTGAATTTTCCTATCAGTGTCACAACAACAACAAATGTTCTGGACGAAGCAATAGAGGATGTTGACATTGTTGCAGAATCAGTGAGCCTTGAGGCAGATCCCGAGACATTCATAATCTCAGCAGAGGGGGATATGTCCCATGCAAAGATCGAGATCAAGCAGAGCGAAGATACAAGCATCAAGGTTGATGAGAACGCAAAGGTAAAATCACGTTATTCTATTGAATATCTGAAGAAAATCATAAAAGGAAGCAAACTAGCAAACAATGTAACCGTAATGTTTAATAAGGACTACCCTCTCCGGGTAGAATATAAGGTTATTGACAAGCTTTTGCTTGCATTCATATTAGCTCCAAGGGTAGACAACGACTGAATACCATGCGGGGTACCTAACATGATAAGTAAATTCTAACAGCGCCAACATCGGCCCGTAATCAAAATATATATAAGTCTATTCTTATTGTTTTTTCTAAGACTAGAACTGCTAGGTGATTAAAGTGTATTTTGGAATAATAAAAACATTTTGGAAGGAAGCAATAGCATACCGTGCTGAGTTCATGGTCAGCATTCTAGTAGTGCCAATTCGGTTCCTTGTGCTGGTGATGATCTGGTCAGCTGTCTATGCAAACACAGCAGGAGGCTCGATCAGAGGCTACTCTCTTCCAGATCTGATCACATATTTCATACTAACAACACTGATGTTTATCTTCATTTATGATACAGTGGCAGAGTGGCTTGGAGATGAAGTTCGGTCTGGAAATTTCCTGATATTCATGCTGAAACCTCTTAGTTTCATGACAATAAGCTTCTACCACAAGATTGCAAATAGGCTTTTTGCAGTCATGGCAGAGATAGTTCCAATACTGATAATCTTCCTGCTGTTCTTCAGGCAGTATCTGGTGATGGGGCACATTGGATTTTTCATAATCTCACTGCTGTTCGCATTTGTGCTATCATACCTAATCAGTTTGCTGATAGGAATGGTTGCATTCTGGCTGGTCGAGATCAGAAGCCTTTCCTGGCTGATTAATTTTGGTTTGGGCCTGGCAGCTGGACAGTTTGCGCCTTTGGACTTATTCCCTCCAGTCGCACAGAAGATATTCAGCTATCTTCCATTCCAGTACGTAACATATGTTCCAGTCAAGATTTATCTTGGAGGATACACAACAGATATTGCTAGTGGATTTTCAGGCAGTGTCTACTCTGCACTTGCACTGCAGGCATTATGGTGTGGAATTATCATAGTAATAGCATTATTTGTCTGGAGAATCGCGATGAAAAGATTCAGCGGGGTGGGCGCATGACATCAGCAATAAAATTATGGCTTCACTCAGCAGGAACCAAGATTGCACAGCGTATGGCGTACCGGACAGAATACATGATTTCATTGGTCTGTATGTTTGTTTTGGAACTAGTCGGCCCGATCTTCACATATATAATTTACACGACAAGTCCTGGCTTTGCAGGCTGGACCTTTCATCAGGTACTGCTCTTGCAAGGGATATTTTTGATAGTTAAAGGAATAAGCTTTTCATGTTTTTTTGGAATTGTGTGGAACTCAAACATTACGCATCAGCGGGGGACATTCGATCTCATCCTGATCAAGCCAAGGAACACATTGTTCATGTTCATCTGTGATTCTTTCGACGCAGAGGATATTGCAAAAATCTTTGGCGGGGCATTGATAACAGGCTATGCGTTGTGGCACATCCCTGGAGTCAGCATGATAGGAGTAGTTGCAGCAATAGCAAGCGTCATACTAGGTCTGGGATTGGTGTTCAGCATTGCATTATATTCATCTTGTTTCATATTCCGGTTCATAAAATCTATGAGAGTCTATGAGGCATTTGAGATACTTTCCTTGATCGGACAGTATCCAAAATCAATCTATCCAAAGATCACAGGAACAATTTTCACAGCATTGCTGCCGATATTCCTGGTTGCAGTGTTTCCAGCCCAGGCATTGCTTGGAGATATAACCCGGGATATCCTGATCAGCAGCATTTCTGTTGTAATATTGCTGGTAGTAGCAGTGAAATTATGGTATTCAATCATAAAAAAATATTCGAGCGCAGGTGGATAAAAATGGTAGACAAAATAATCGAAGTCAAGAACATCAAGAAAACTTTCCAATCCTATGAACGGGGGCAGGGCTTTTTCGAAGCAGTCAAAGCGCTAGTCAAGAGAAAGAAAAAGATCAAGAACGCGGTCAGGGGAGTGAACTTGGAGATTAAGGAAAGCGAGGTTGTGGGTTTCTTGGGACCAAACGGAGCTGGAAAATCAACAACCATAAAGATAATGTCTGGCGTGATGCATCCAGATTCTGGCATGGTCAAGATCCTTGGATACATTCCTTGGAAACAGAGAAAGGAATACGTCAGGAATATTGGTGTTGTTTTCGGCCAGAAGTCACAATTATTCTGGGATCTTCCGCCGATAGACTCATTTTATCTTCACAAGAGCATTTATTCGATTAAGGCCGAAAGGTTCGAAAAGCAGCTCAAGAAATTAGTGAAGATGCTAGGGATAGAGGACATAATGAAGAAACCTACCCGGCAGCTCTCTCTTGGCGAAAGGATGCGATGCGAGTTTGTCATGGCAATGCTTCACGAGCCAAAGGTTGTCTTTTTGGACGAACCCACTATTGGGCTAGATGTATTTGCAAAGGAGACAATAAGATCTTTTATCAAGCGGATGAACAAAGAAGAAGGAACAACCTTCATTGTGACAAGCCACGATCTTGAAGACATTGAGAATCTTTGTGACCGTGTGATTATATCAATGAGGGGGTGATTGTCTTTGACAATGTGGTAGAAGAATTAAAGACAGGCAAAAAGAAATACATCACCATAAAGTTTTACGACAAGATTGACTTTGACAAGTTCCTCAAGATAAGGGGCATAAAGATAATGAAAGTCATTTCAGAGTATAGTGTCCAGCTTGAGGTAGACACATCAAAGACCTCGCTTGACGAGATAATCAAGAGACTACGTATGGGAAAGAAAGTTGAAGACCTTGATGTAGAGAACCCGCCTATCACAGAGTTGATAAAGAAACTTTACAAGTCAAAGAAGCGAGCAAAATAATTTTTTATTTTTCCTATTCTTTTCTTTTTCTTGCGCAACATTATTATACTAGTTTTCCATGTCTTTATTCTGAGGTGATTTCATGGTACGGAAAGGTCGCATAAAATCAATCCAGAGCAGTAGCCATACCAACAGGGACATTGGCCAGGTAGAGCCATTGTTTGGAAAGGCAATACGTTTCGAAGCGCCGAAAGACAAATACAGCCGGAATGATTATGTCGAGTTCGAGATGCGTTCTGGAAAGGCTTGGATCCTGCGAAGGGCAAAAGCACCCTCAGAACAAAAGGGGCGGTTGAGGACGAGAAGCGGATAGGATAAAAAATTATAATGTCCTCAAAAAGAGACAATCCAGTAAAAACAGCAAATCGAAACATTTATATATGATACTTCGTTTATTACTCGAAAATACAACATTATGTTTAAATCGGAGGTGAATTAGACAATGGCACGAGTTCGTGGAAGAGTAGATGAACTTTTTATCAAAACAAGACACGTCGGAATGGGCGCAAAGGCAAAAGTAATGAGACTGGCAACCGGAAGAGTCCGAGCAACAGGAAGCGCAACAGGCGGCGGGACAATTGAATACTATTTCGAAGTTCCAATCGAAAAAGCAGGTTTCGATTTGTTCGATGAAGTTTCCTTTGAAGTTGAAAAAGTTCAGACAACAGGCGAAGGAAGAAAAGTCGGTGTTGCTAAAAACATCAAAAGAATATAAATTTCTATTTTTTTCTTTACTTTTATTATGGCGCGCGGAATAATTCGGGAACTGAAAAATCAAAAAACAAAAGCTAAAGGAATTCTTATCTCACATTCTAAGAAAAAGTCACATCTTTTTGAGGCACCTATTGGACTTTTCTGTATTGATGATGAAGTCGAGTTTAAGGAGAAAGGCGGCAAGATCCACATAGTCCGCAAAGTAGACACAGAATAAATCGAAGGCTTTATATAGGGATTTTTATTAGAATTTATAAAAAAGAGATGGTAGGCTGTAAATGAAGAAGAAAAGGAATGGTTTTATCAATAAGACATACCGCGTTCTAAGATTTGCAAGACCTTACTGGAAGACCATGATCGTTCTATTTATCATCTCTGTAGGATTATCAGCAATCTCTATTGTTAACCCATATCTTATCAAGATCCTAATTGACGACATATTTATCGCCAAGAACTATGGGCTCTTGGTTGCATTGATGCTTGTTTTTGTCTTTATATTTTTCTTGAAGACAATTGTTGGCATATACCATTCATATAAATCACAATGGCTGGCAGAGAATATTGTTCTAGGCGTCAAACAGAGGCTTTTCGAGCATCTAGAGAGGTTGGACCTTGGCTTTTTCTCAAGAAAAAAATTAGGGGATATTCTTATCCGTCTAGACGACGATGTTTATGGTGTTGAAGATTTTATCGGGATACTTATTGATGATATATTGATGAGTGTCCTGACAGGAAGCTTTATCCTGGGGATATGTTTATACCTTAACTGGAAAGTGACTCTCTCTGCGCTTTGTTTTTTCCCTTTCTATGTAGTTTCCCAGAAGTACTATGGAAGGAAGGTCAAGAAACAGAGACAAAAATTATTGCGATTATCTTCAAATTTCCTAAGTTTCTTGCAGGAGAGCATGAGCTCGATCCGGGCGATCAAAGCGTTCGTGCTTGAGAAAATGGCACTCTCAAAATATACCCGCCAGAGCAAGAAACTTATCAGAGAGGATTTGAAGCTTACGCTTATCGAAGGATATTCGGGTTCAATTGTCGGTCTTATAACCTTTACTCCTTTGCTTATCATACTCTGGTACGGAGGTTTCAAAGTCATCACAGGCGCCCTGACAATCGGAAGTTTGATGGCACTCTATACCTACGTTGGTAAACTTTTCGGCCCTGTCAGCACTCTTGGGAGCATCAACATTGCTATCCAGAGCACGCTCGTCTCAGTAAATAGGGTGTTCCAATATCTTGATGAAAAGCCAAAGATAAAAGAGAAGCCGAACGCAAAGATCATCAAAAATGTCAAAGGCAGTATCGAGTTCAAGGATGTAATGTTCCAGTACAACCCTAAAGAGCCAGTCCTTGAAAAGATAAGCTTCAAGATAAAGCCTGGAGAAAAAATAGGTTTGATCGGTCCGAGCGGCAGCGGCAAATCAACAATCGCGAACCTGTTGTGCAGATTCTATGATCCTATCACTGGAAGCATAACTTTAGATAATACTGACCTGAAAGATCTGAAGATTCAGTTTCTTCGGAGCCAGATCGGCATTGTAAGCCAGGAGACAATACTTTTCAATACAACAATAATGCAGAACCTACGTCTTGGAAACCAGCATGCAACAAAAGATGATGCGATAAGAGCAGCAAAGCTTGCAAATATCCACGATTTCATCATGACACTTCATAAAGGCTATGATACAATGGTGGGAGAGCGTGGAGTGAACCTATCTGGCGGCCAGAAACAGCGGCTCTCGATAGCAAGGACAATAC
>JAHWHI010000026.1 GCA_019323355.1 Candidatus Woesearchaeota archaeon
AAGATCGACGCCACCACCACTACAGCCCCCCTAAAGCTTGTCATCATCACAGTCGTGATAATCCTTATATTTTTCGGAGCAATATTTTTCATATTTGCAGTCATCAAGAAAAGAAAAATATTCAATCTATCAGCACTGAAAAAATTAAAGTTTCCAAAAGGGTCGAAGAAAAAGAAAAAAGATAAGGAAGAAAAAGAGGAGAAAGAGGAAACCAACATAGTCAAGAAAGAAAAAAAGAGCGAAAAAGCAGAAAAATTAGATCTCAGCATTGGTGGGGAAGGCAAATGTCCCAAATGTAATGCAGAAGTCTTTGCCCACGAACGTTTTTGTGTCAAATGTGGAACAAAATTAAAGAAAAAGAGATAAGGCCCCCAAAGAAGATAACTGGCAAGAAGATTTATATATGAATTCTCTCACTTAGATATATAATATGAATATACGAATTAAGATTCTGGGTGACAAGGAAGATAAGCCAGAAGTCTCAAAAGAACAGTTCATGCTTGACTGGCATAAAGAGTTTGGATGGTCAAAAAATCCTTTCAAGACAGAGATTCTTAAACCGATTGAGGATTTTATTGCAGGATATGATAAGGACAGGCTGCAGATAAATCTTTTTGTAATAAAGAAATTCAAGTTCGGCAGTATTGTCGGGCCTCCTGGTTCTGGCAAGACCACGATCCTCAAATGGATGGATTATGAGCTTAAGAAATACAAGAATAAGGTGAAGTCGCGTCTGATCTCTGGAAATAAGTTGACAGGAGAGAAACAATCCATCAGGGAGATAATCCTGCCATTGGTCAACCCTCTTGAGAGATTCATCACAAAACCATGGCAGACAATGACAATCGCGCATGTCACAAACTATATCAAGAAGAAGCTTGAGAACAGTGACAGGGTTCTTGTCCTTCTGATAGATGATATTGATCAGGCTTCAGATCTCGCTTTAGTTTTGCTAAAGGAACTTTTTACTTCTGGAATCAAGTTTCAGCTGATTGTCAGCGGAGATAAAGATGATATGAGAAAAAAAGAGCTGGCTCCTTTCACAAAACAGGACCATCTGAAGATTGAGCTCTCAGGGATGAAATATCCAGATATAAGAAAGATGATCAAGAAACGTATCGAATCTGTCGGTGGAAAAGATATCAAACCTCTTTCAGAATCCTTGCTGAAGAGGATCTGCAAGGAGGCTGATGATAATCCTAAGGCAATCCTTGGCTTTGCATACAACTGCGCAGCAGAGATCGCTCTCGAAAGATGGCAGAAGAAGAAGGAAGAAGAAGAGATAATTGCAAGGGAACGGGAGCTTGAGGAGAGAGAGCTTCTTGGAGAGGAGTCTGACTCGGATGAGGAGTCGGCAGATGAGGATCAGGAAGATCACGAAGAAGATGAGGATAAAGAACAGAAAGAGGAAAAAATAAAGGAAAAGAGAGAGGAAGAGCAGAGAAAGGAAAAGAAAAAAAGAGAGGAGAAACAGAGAGAGAAAGTGGAGTTAGAGAATTATTATTCTGGAGATGCAGATTCCTCGAGCAGGAAAAGAAGGTTAGAACAGGAGAAGAAGATCGAAGATTTCTTCGAGACAGTAAAGAAAAATCTGGAAAAAGAATAAAAAGAGGTTTTAGATGAATGAGGCAATAAAAAAAGATTTGCTGCTTGTGATAAGCTCGAGCCTGCTGGCTTTGGAAAAGCAAGAGTTCTTTAAATTGGACAATGTATCTGACCAGTGTCTTCAGAGCGCAGCATTATATCATGATGAAGATGTGATCAATCTGGCAATAATAATTTATTCTTTATCTAAAATCAGTGCGAGGAATCAGATAAAACCGATTGCAAACTGGAACAAGATCATGGAAAGCATCCACGCCTTGTTGGTTTCCGCGCGCCATAATCTGAACCGGAACCATCTTGATTCTTTTCGTGCAGACCTGAAGGAGATCCTTAACAAGATAGCAAAAGCAGATGAAAAAATCGGGATGTATATAGATAAAGTGCTCCATAAAGCAAGGATAAAAAAGGGAAGGAAGATTTACGAACAGGGTTTAAGCATCGGAGAGACAAGCGAGCTTATTGGTGTAAATTATTGGGATCTTATGAGCTATGTTGGTAAAACAAAGATAATTGATGCAGAAGAAGTGAAATTTGATGCAAAAAAGAGATTGGATATGACAAAAAAAATATTTGGAGTAAAATGAAGAACATTGTATTTGATGCCGGGCCAGTCATCACTTTAACACTGAATGAACTGCTCTGGCTGCTGGATGAGCTGAAAGGGAGATATAACGGTTTTTTCTATATTCCTCCTAGTGTGAAGGAAGAACTAATCAACAAGCCGTTGCGGACAAAAAAGTATGCGTTTGAAGCGATACGTGTGATGGATAAGATAAATGAGGGTACGCTGACAGTTATTTCAGAGAAGAGAATCATTGATTTGGCAACAAAACTTTCAGACCTTGCCAATAACTCTTTCTCGATGCATGATAGAAACCTTACAATAGTGCAGAGGGGGGAGATGGAGAGTGTCGCAGCAGCGATTCTTCTGAAATCAGATGCAGTAGTCATTGATGAGCGTACAACTCGCATGCTTGTTGAAGAACCTAAGATGCTGCTCAAAATTCTTATTAAAAAATTCCATAAAAAGATAAGGGTCAATAAGAATACCCTCTCAAAATTTTCTCAGGAAGTTCGCGGACTAAAAATAATTCGTTCTGCAGAACTTGTCACAATCGCTTTTGATTTAGGGCTGCTCGACGAATATATCACAGCGAGGGGAAAAATCGATCCTCAGATGAAAAAAACATTACTTGAATCTGCATTGTGGGCAGTAAAACTTACAGGATGCGCAATTTCTAGGAAAAATATCGATGAAATTGTGAGAATTGAAACAAAAAAATAATTTTCTAATTTTTTTTTGTAATTTAATGTAAAAAATGCGCAAAATTTTCGAAACATTTATATATGAGTTTTTCGTATTTATATAAATATTAGAGAACTGGTGATGGAAAAACAGAGGTGAGGACCTTGATAGTGATTTTCTGTTATGATTATGCCGGTTCAATTTCAAAAAAAGGAGGTGCTTTTTACGATGGCAGCACGACGAAAAAGAAAAACCGCAGCTAAAAAAACAACTAAGAGAAGAACAACTCGAAGAAGGAAAACAGCTGCAAAGAAAACAACTAAGAGAAGAACAACTCGAAGAAGGAAAACCGCAGCTAAAAAAACAACTAAGAGAAAAACAACTCGAAGAAGGAAAACTGCAGCAAAAAAAACAACTAAGAGAAAAACAACTCGAAGAAGGAAGACTGCAGCAAAGAAAACAACTAAGAGAAGAACAACTCGAAGAAGGAAAACAGCTGTAAAGAAGACAACCCGAAGAAGAAGAAGGAGAAGATAATTTTTTGGTTAATGTGGATTTATATATCCACACCCTTTTTTATAAGTTCTTTTCAAGAAAGTTTATATATACATTATTTGTTTTCTAGCAGATGATACGGGGGCAGGTTATTTCTGGAAAATTCGGCGAGATTTGTATTCGGCAGAAGAGCGACCAGAATATCGAGCTCGGTGAGTTGCTTATTGCAGAGAATTCAAATACAAAAATCCTTCTTCAGGTTTACGATTTGTTGTATGGTTCTCAGATCTCCCAGCAAAATTTAGAGCTTATTTCTGGCTTGAATCTTGAAGAGAACTCTGATTTCCAGTTCATGGACCCTAAACTGCGCAATTACAAGCTTGCAATGCTGAAAAATCTCATAACAATCAAAAAAGATGCTTCAACTTCAAAGATACTTCCTGATTTCTTCGCACATGTCCGCGAGATAAAGAAAGAAGACCTTAGTTTTCTTGCAACACCATTGAATCCGTTGTATGTTGGCAACTTACGTTCTGGAAGCAAACTTCTTGATGTTCCTATTTCTCTTGCAGGAAAAGATACATTATCTCATCATATTCTTATCCCGGCAACAACAGGAAAAGGAAAATCTAATCTTCTTCGAGTGATTCTTTGGAGCTGTCAGGACAAGGATTATTGCGGTTTTCTTGTGCTTGATCCGCACGACGAATATTATGGGAGAAATGGCCTTGGTCTTAAGGACCATCCAAGCAAGAATCTTTCTTATTATTCAAACAATCCGCCTCCAGGCTGCAATACCTTGAAGATTAACCTGAAATGCATTGAACCAGAACATTTCCGCGGTGTTTTGTCCTGGACAGACGCACAGCGAGACGCTCTTGCACTATGCTACAAGAGATATGGCAATAAATGGATCGAGGCATTTATGCTGGATCATACAATAAGCGATAACATCCATGAGTCTACAGTCGGTGTTATCAAGCGTAGATTATCAAATCTTCTAGATATAAGGATAATTGATGGGGAGATGGTCTGCAAAGGTATTTTTGACAAAATTGCTGGCGAGACAACAATCTCTGATATAGTACAGCAGCTCGAGAATGCAAAGACAGTCATTGTTGACACTTCTTCATTTTCAGACAGTGCAGAGATCCTTATCGGCTCGCTCATAGCAACAAAAATATTGGACAAATACAAATATTACTTGAAAACAGGCCAGCTAAAGCAGAAACCAGTTCTTTCTATTGTATTAGAGGAAGCGCCGCGAGTTCTTGGAAAGGAAGTTCTTGAAGCTGGACCTAACATTTTTTCGACAATTGCACGTGAAGGTAGAAAATTTCAGATAGGACTGTGCGCAATCACGCAGCTTCCATCCCTTATTCCAAGAACAATACTTGCAAACATGAACACGAAAATAATACTTGGAATCGAGATGGCCCCAGAAAGAAGCTCGATCATAGAATCAGCTTCGCAAGATCTTTCACAGGACAGCAGAG
>JAHWHI010000027.1 GCA_019323355.1 Candidatus Woesearchaeota archaeon
CTTGTGAATGCGATCTAAGACCTTTCACAGAATCATTGTGTCCTCCGTACAGCAAAAGGACTGCTGACGATGTGTTAAGAGATTTGCATACTGACCGTGTTCCTACAGATTTTGAAGTCTCAAAACTGCAGGGTATTGTTTATCTGGACAGGCATGGACAGATGATATATCAGGACCGCAGCAGGTTAGGCTCTGTTGTCAACGATGAACTTATTGTCATGGGTTCTAGGTATAATTGGGATGAATATATAACAGATCATATCGGTATTGGCCAGCAGAAAGTAGTTAAGATGCGAGAAAATCCAAATGCTAAACTCGAAAAGACTAGATTGGTAACAATAGAAAGAAAACAGTCAATGTTCAGACTGCACTGGGTTCCATACGACATGTTCCCAAGGCCAAAGCGTAAGGGTATGCTTTAGACCAGGAAATATATTATCACTGGCAGCATCAAGCAGCCCATTCCATGATTCTTTCCTATCCCCAGATGGATAGGTATCAAACCTACACTTGTACTTATGAGGAGAACAAAGAGCCCTAGAAATCCTGAAAATATAAAAACCAGGACAAAAGTGCAGAGGATTATTGTGATACACAACAATTTGTAATTCACTGTTGAAATAAGATTCGAGAAAACGCGTGCACAATTCAAAGCCAGGTAAGTCGCGATTCCAGCGACGATCAATGTTGCAGCAACAATAGCACACAACTGTGACAGTTCAATTCTTCCTATTATCTCTAAGACAGCGACAATCGCACCATTTCTCGCTTTTTCTATTGTATACAAAGTCACGAGTGAAAGAAGGAAGTTCACTGTGTTTATCGCTCCCTGAAGCATGAGATATCCAAGCACTCCTATATCTCCAACAATTGTCGAAGCGATAATTGAAGCCTGTGCAGCGCCAAGGCCTGGCAAAAGTCCTGTCGCAGACCCTGCAATGGTTCCAGCTGCCAGAGATTTGACAGTGACTTTCTTCGAAACATCAAGATCCTCTGTAACACGCTGCTTTGGAATAACAGAATTCTCAAACAATGAGTTTATCAGCATTGACATCCCAAACAAGCCTGACAGCAACGGAAACAAAGGATCTTTTATCCCTGGAAAGTTAAGTACAACATACCCAAGTGTGCCGCTCACAAAGAAAATAAAAGCAGCCCAGAATATCCTGTGCTTTGTTCTTTCTTTTATTATCATGAAGGCAACAACAATGACAAGCACGTGACCAATATATTTTGAGATATATTCATAGATTAATGGCATCAGAAGAATCATTATTGGAATGAAAGCAATTGATGTCAGAACAGATAACAAAGAACCGATAACAGTCAGCTTTATGCACTCGTATGCACGTCCTTCCATCACCAATCGGTGCGCAGGCAGGACTGACAAAGCTGTATCAGCGTCTGGCACGCCAAGCAGTGCAGAAGGAATAAAATCAAGGAAAGTATGTGTTACAGCCAATGCGATTATAAAGATTACAAGAACAAATGGGGAAGTAAAAGCAAGAAAAAAAGAAGCCGATGATAAAACTATAAGTGAAACTAGATTCACGTGAATACCTGGTATCAATCCAGTGACGATTCCAGCTCCTATCCCGCAAAGTATTGCTAAAAATATTTCTGAAAACATATTGTGCGGTACGGGCGGGATTTTCCAAGTTCAAGGGGGTCAAAACTTATTTGAACCCGCATGGGAACGTGGAGATTCCCACTGGAGCATCAATCCAGCGCAATGCCAAATTATGCGACCGTACCTTTACACATTTTTCATAAGTTTTATATATAAGCAAACTTTAATTACTCCTGAACGTGGAGATTCCACCAAGGAATCAGTTTGGTCGCTTTGCCAGCTTATGCGACCTTTTTTCTTTTTACAATATTTTTTAAGAATTGATCATTCAAATACTTTCTCTGATAAAAAATAGAATAAAAATAAAAAAATTAGAAAAATTAAACCTTATACTCTGCAAGATAATGTTCGAATGGCATCTCTCCTTCGACATTCCATTTTGCTACAAGGAAATTATGATTGAAAGCTTCTGCAATTATTATCGGATCTCTTTCTATCACTCGAACTATGCTCTTTATATCTTCAGATCTGGGTATCCAGTAAATATTCATTGCAAATTTATCAGACACAGACAGCCCATCCTGCAACAGCCAGTCCCCAATTATTGGCTTGCGCAATGCTCCTGTATATGCTTCGAAAAAATCTGCTGCTGCCTGTTTTGCTTTTTCTTTTGCATCTCTTGTTATCGGAGGTACAGGCATCTCTAATTTTATCTCGATACTGTTATAAGAAGAAGAACCCTCCCTGTATTTTGCCTCAAACTTTGCAGGCCCTGGTTCCTCTAATTCCATCTGCATGAAAAGAGGCATTCTTACCCGTATCGGATCTCTTGCATTTGAATTTGTCGGATGCTTCATCTCTACGATCCTCTCAAGCCTAAAAAGATCAGGTGAGATCACATCATACTTTGCAGCAAATTGCAGCAAGATATGCTCTTGTGCCAAAGATTTAAGGCAAGTTTGCCTGTTTTTGTATTCAGAACGCATCGCAAAGTCCCCAAGAATCAAGGACATCTTCTCTCTGATTTTGCCCTGCAGTGTGCTTAGTTTTTTCTTTTCAGCTGCTGAATAATTTGCTTTGTGCCTTGTAAATGTTTTCACCAGCTCTCCTAGATTTTCCTCTCCTGTAAGTTCCATAGCTTCAGCTACAGCTCCAGCTAATTCGTACATTTTACCACCCCGGTTTTATTTGTTTTATTATAGGAGTTATACTTTAGTTATATTTTTCTGCACACTTTTTGTCAATAGTGTTGTATTTCACAGAAATGCTTATATATGGGCAAAATCTCTCTATATGTATGCTTACGCCTGATATGATAAACAAGATCGAGACTTTTGTCTATCAGAAACC
>JAHWHI010000007.1 GCA_019323355.1 Candidatus Woesearchaeota archaeon
GATTATCTTCAGTTCAACAGCATATCCAGATGACGGACCTGATTCCGGCCTCATTGAGTAAAGAGTCATGAAAATCCGATAGTCCATTTTTCTGAAAGCTTCTTGATCTGAAAAATCTTTTCCCATATTCTGCAAGTTAGCCCAAACATAATTCTGTACTTCCTCGCTGAAGAATCTCTCGATATCTGATCTTGTGATGCCGCTGTGAAAATAAGGACCTTGATCGACTGATTGCTGTAAAATTACGTAAGACTGTTGCAGGGTCTCAATATCTGTTGCATTTTTTACCAGTGCTTTTTTTAGGTTCTCCAGGTCTTTTTTTGTCTCTTCTGCGAGTCCTGCAATTCTTTTTTTCTCGTCAGCCCACTCAACAAGCGTGGCTTTATGATTCTGTTGCAGGGATCTTAATCTTTCACGTACTTCCTTCTGAGCTCTTTCAGCAGATTCGATCTTTCTATTCAGAGTAGTTACTTTGTCTCTCCAATCGTACATCTTCTCCAACAATTCTGGATTTTCTTTTGCAGCGTACAATGCATGCGATATGAAATCACTTGGATTTTCTATACTTTCTGGCAGGTGAAGCCTGTATGTGCGTAGTGGAACATCTTCAAGTTTGTAATCATCACCATCGCAGTATCTGTCATATTTGCCTTCTGCATCAAGATGAAAACCAGGATTTAACTCGGGCATATTATTAATGGTCTCATCAAACCGGCGAGATTGCAACAAAAGAGAAAGAAGCATTAATACTCCAGCTCCTACAGCTGCGCCAAGGCCAAATAAAGCTAAAGAAGACAGATCATATCCCTTATTCCTCATTGGCATCAATTCTACCATTTATATTCCCCAATTATTATCCCTATTATTTTAAAATTATAAAAAAATAAAAAAGATTTACTTAAGGCTCAGCCTGATAGCAGGAACCTTCTTGTTCAATCTTGTCTTAAGAGCGTCGATAGCTTCTGTTGAAGTTCTCTCTGCAACGACTCTTCTCATGTCAAGAGCTTCTTGCGGAGTTGCTGCATCTTTCTTATAGACAGCTCTATAGATGTCTGCGAAGATGTCTCCGCCAGAGTAAGGTATTCGAACCTTGCCTTTGTCATCAGCATTGTCTGCGATGTACCTATTAAGGTCGTCTGACATGTTCTGGTAGTGAGTCCTTGCTCTTTTCAGACCAGCTTCGAAATGTTCAGGCATTGGAACAGGAACCACTTTTCCAGAGCTTGTAACAATCTTAAGCTCGTCGTCTGTACGGAACACTCTGTACTCTTCGCTTTTGTCTCCTGGAAGAAGAGCCTGTATTGCGTCACGAACTCCAGGCATGAAGAATCTTCCAACATCAGATCTTCCAACACCTTGTGTGAAATATGTTCCTAGATCTGCGGATTCTGATAGACGTCTTGAAATTTCTATCTGTTTTTCTAAAATGCCCTCAAGCTGTGTTCTTACGATAGCAAGTTCTTCTCCAGCTTCTTCTTCTTTCTTGCCAAGAGATGTTTCGTATTCTCTTGTGAGTCTATCAAGTGCTGCTTGAGCATCGATAAGCTCTTGATGCCTTCTCTGAAGCTCTTTCTTCTGGCTATCATTCTCGCTTACAAGTTGTTCTTTTCCTTCCTCGTATTTAGCAACATCTTTCTTTAATCTTGCTGTCTCTCTCTCTAATAGGACCAGACGATCGTAGACATATCTGATATCTTTTGTAGGATCGTCTGTCTCAGCAGGAACCAGAAACTTAACCTTCTTGTAGTCTTTTGTAACTACTTCCTGTAGATCTCCAGCAGGAGTCACCACATAATCAACAGATGTTTCTGCGTCAAATGATTCTCCTCTATAAGCTCCTGTCGCCAGTCCAATCATCATAGAAAGCGCGACTCCGCCAAGTACTCCTGTTCCCAAAGTGAACCAATAATTTTGGAGCGGAGATTTATCTTCTGCAGATGAACCTCTTCCTTCTGCTGCGTCTTCATCAACCTGTCTGTGTCTTGCTATCTCTTCAAGTTTTCCGATAAAAATCTCAAGCATATTTGCATTCTCATCTGCGAGAGCATCCACTACATCCATTGAATTCGGGATGTCTACACGCCGGCCATTAGCTCCGATAAAGTGTACGCCTGTGTATGCATTCATGTCTTCTGCATCCCTATCAAAGACAAACTGGATCCTTCTCCCTTCTGGAGTTATGATATATCCTCCTGTGAGATCAGGGAATTTTCCACCACGAGTGTATTCTATGCTCCAGCCAGGCTGGGCATCTTCCTCGTCCTCTTCATCAAGAACTTCATCTTCGCCAAGGATATCGTCTATTCTCTCTGCTTCTCGCAATGTCTGTTCAAGCCCTTCAAGGATTGAGCTTTCCAGGTGCGCATAAGCTCCTGATATCACTTCAGGCTGGTTCAGAGCTATACGTGAACCATCAGGCGCGATTAGATATATACGTTCAATCTCTCCGTCTTCATCACGTTCAACTTCATAGTTTATCATATCCTTATGTCCAGATGGTTTGATATAACCTCTGACAATGTAATCGTTTTCGTCACGCTCTATGTGAATCTCGACTTCACCGTCAGCGCCCCATCTTCCAAGAA